>JAPUJU010000075.1 GCA_027296025.1 bacterium | reverse complement strand
CGGTTGCAGCGCTTTGTGCCCGTGGTGTCGATTTTCTGAGAATCCCCGAGGAATATTACAAAGAGGTGTGGGATCGCGTCGAAGGTTTAATGGGTACGCAGGTGAAGGAAGACCACCGGCGCATAAGGGATCTCGGCATCCTGGTCGACGCGGACGAAGACGGCTACCTGCTGCAACTTTTTACGAAGCCGTTGCAGGATCGTCCCACGCTGTTCTTCGAGATCATCTGTCGCCGGGGAAGCGAGAGCTTCGGGAAAGGCAATTTCAAAGCGCTGTTCGAAGCACTGGAACTGGAGCAGGAGAAGCGCGGAAACCTGTAGGGTTCCGCCGCATCGCACTATTGAATACGCGACCATCGACCTGGTCGACCGCCCTGTCGACGACGCGCGCCAAGACCACGGCGGTGTTGTTCGCGATGATTGCGATTCTTGCCGTCGTTAGTTTCTTTCCCACGACGAAATACTACTTTGCTCAGGATGACTTTGTCCTGATCGAGAAGGCGCGCTACGAGTTCCCGGACGAACTCTCCCGCATCTTGACGACCCCCGGTCAGTTCCGACCGTTCTCAAAGTTGGTCTACTTCGCTGTGATGGATGCCGTGTTCGGTCTGCGTGCGATGCCCTATCATGTCGTCTCGCTGCTCGTCTACGTGGTGAATATCGGGCTCATGTTTCTTCTGCTCGGGCGCCTGCGACTCGGTCTCATCGCTGCATTCGCGGGGACGGCGCTCTTTGCGTCAAATGTCGCCTACCTTCATATTGTCGGTTGGATCTCATGCTTCCAGCAGCTTGCGGCGATGGGCTTCATGCTGGTCTCTCTCATCAGTGGCATCGACGGCCTGAACCGCCCGTCGAATAGGAACCGGGCTGTATCGCTGGTGGCGTTCGTTCTGGCCCTTTTGTCGATGGAGCAGGCGTACGCGGTGCCGATCATTCTCTTCGCGTACGCTGTTACGTTGTCGGAGAAACGGTTAGATATTCGGACGCTTGCGCAGAGACTGATGCCGCACGGTGTGGTTCTCGTCATCTATCTCGTGTGGGTTCTCGTGATAAAGGGCGTGCCGGGGAGCGGTCCGTATACGATGGGTCTCGGTGCGAACGTGCTCAGGAATCTCTACACCTACACCGGGTGGATGTACGAGTACTGGCTCGTGATCCAGTATCGTGCGCCGGAGGGGTTGTACGTGTCGGTCTCACATATCATCATGGTGCTTCTCATTGCGTACCACGTGTTGCGGGGTCGCCCCCGCGTCGCGATCTTCGGTTTAGTCTCTTTCACAGCAACGATCCTCCCGGTTCTTTTTTTGTCCAATCATTTGTTTTACCTCCACACGTACATGGCCTCTGTCGGTCCGCTTTTTTTACTCGCCGCGGCGATCGACGACGTTGTTCGGTTTCGGCTTTCTTTTTCGCGGCCGCTTGCGACAGCCGGTATATCATTGGTGATCGTGGCCGCTCTTTCACTTTCCGCCGTGCGGGTTAGACAAAGCGAGGCGGCTGTGATGGGAGAAGACGTTCCGTACCCTAGAAGCTTTGTTTTTAGACGGGCGAACATCGCGGAGCGTGTGCGCGATGATGTTGTGCGCATCGTGAGCCCCGAAGCCCGCGTGGACCGAATCGTCATGATCTACGGCGGGCAGCCGGACGCACTGTGGAACATTCTTAATGTTAAGATCGCGATCGGAGGGGCGAGCGCGCTGCGACTTTTTCTGAATGACCCGGATCTGGATGTGGCGTTCCATACGTTTGCGGATCCGCCTGGCAGCCGAACACCGCGAACGCAAGCGTTAATCTACACTGACCTCGGCGAGTGCTACACCATCGACGAGGTGCGCAACCGCGGGCGCGAGTCCGAACCGGGTGAGTGAACCCGCTGTCATGCACGTTCCAATTCTTTATCGAGTCACCCGTTCGCTGGTTCACTTAGCCCTGAGCGTGTATTTCAGGAAACTCGAAATATCCGGAAGGGAGCATGTGCCGAAAAACGGACCTGTGATCCTCGCGTCCAACCATCCGCATTCGATTGTCGATGCGCTCATTCTCGGTCTTGCTGCAGGGCGCATGCTTCACTACATCGCGCACAGCGGTTTGTTCAGTAATCCAGTCAAGTCGTGGTTTCTCCGTAGCACTGGTGTCATCCCCGTCTACCGTCCCACCGACGTCGACCACGCGTCCGACGAAAACGTTCGAATGTTTTCCGCCTGCCATAACATCCTGGAAAAAGGGGGCGCCATCGGGATTTTCCCGGAGGGAACCAGCGCCCAGGAACGGCGCATTCAGAAACTGAAAACGGGAACAGCCCGCATCGCGCTCGGAGGAGAAGTCGGTCGAAACTGGCGGCTGGGCACGTTGATCGTTCCCGTCGGACTGAACTTCGAAAGCCGTCGACGATTTCGGTCTCGCGTGTTGGTGGGCTTCGGCAAACCGATCAACGTGAAAGACTACCGCGATGTGTACGAGGAGGATGAACACGACGCGGTTGACCGGCTCACCGGCGTTCTGCAGGCGGCAATTCGCAGGCGGATCGTGAATATCACCCACTCCGAGTTCGACGAACTCGTCAAGCATCTTGAAGTGGTTTACAAGAGTGAGGTCCTCCGGCGAGACGCGGCGGGTATTCCAGGGAAAACGCGGTTTGAACAGGACCAGTGGGTGTCGCGTGAGATCCCGCGCGTGCTCGACTATTTGTTCGAGCGGAGTCCGGATGTGATCTGGCGGATTGATCGGCAGCTCAGGGCGTACCGGCGCGGGCTCGGGCGTGTCCGGTTGAAGGATGAAATACTACGCAGGGAGGAAAAGGATTCCGTGTCGCGGGCGACGGCCGGCTTTCTGATTCTCGGCGCGATTGGATTGCCCTTCGCCGCGTACGGAATCTTCTGGAACGGGCTTCCGTATAAACTGACTGAATGGATTGCACGGCCGCTCACCAGAGACACGACGAAAGCGCATTTCGTGCAATTATCCGTCGGCGCGGCGCTCTACGTCTTATACTACGGTCTGTTGGTGTACTGGGCGGTCGGTGCCCTTGGTTTCGCGAAGGCGTTGCTCTTTGTGGCGTCGCTACCTGTGACCGGTCTTTTCGCACGCGGCTATACGCGGCGAATGTCCAGAAGGCGACAGGCGATTCGCCTGGCATACCTCGAGTGGCGTCACGGACACAACGTCCAGCGCCTGCGCGACCAACGGCGGAGGATCATAGACGAGGTCGATGAAGCCGTGAGTTTCTACATGATCGATCGCACCGGTTCGGATGGTCCGGCTGCGACGGACGGGACAGATTCATAGTGCCAAGCCTTCTCGACAACGACGCCTTTCTCGAGTACTTGAAGAGCCGCATTCTCTGTGATGTCTCGCTTCGCGAAAAGCGCGTGGCGATCACGTTCGACGACGGACCCAATCCGAATTGCACGGTTCGGCTGATGGACCTGCTCGACGACAAGGGGATCGCGGCAACATTTTTTGTTGTGGGACGGTTTGTTCGTCGATTCCCGGAGATTGTGACGGACGCCGCAAACCGCGGGCACGAAATCGGCAACCACACCGACCACCACATTCCATTGTCGATCCTGCCGGACTTTGTCGTCCGCCGGGAGATCGATGCCGTGGGAAGACTTGTTCGCGAGGCGACGGGAACGCAGCCGAGGTTCCTGCGGCCACCGATGGGATGGTTCAACGGGCGAGTGCTCTCTATTGCGAGAGGGCTGGGATATGTTTCCGTGATCGGGAGCGTTCACCCTCAGGACTCGAAACGGCCGGGCACGGACGCGATCTGCGAGCGGGTACTGCGACGAATCGAGCCGGGCGCGATTGTTATTCTGCACGACGGTGGATGGTGGGCCGGGGTCGACCGAAATCAAACCCTGGAAGCAACGGACCGCATTACGGATACGCTGCTTGACGAGGGCTATCAGTTCGACACGTTGAGCAAACTTGTCAATCGGAACAAAGCTGGTGTCGGTGAAGTGGGAAAGACGGAAGTGCTCACCTTCGAACGCAGCGGGATCGTCGAACCCCTGTTGAAAGGTTTGTTGCCCGCCATGTAGTATCGGCGGACCGCTTGGCACGGTGGCACCAGAAATGCATGTGGAAGTATCACGGTCTCGAAGAATACCGAAAGGTTCGAAGTGACAATTTTGGCCAGACATGTTGCGATGGGCATCATCTTCGGTGCGCTCTTCGGTGCGGCGTATTTTTTTCTCGAACCGGTTCACGCGTTTCGCGGGCGTTCCATGTTTCTCGGTGTCACCTTCACGCGCATGCTCTCGATATACCTCACCTTCGGCGTTGCGACCGGGGCGATAGCCGGAGTTCTTCTCGGGAGCACCGGCGCCGTCATCGCGAGGTTTCGCAAACTCCCGCAATACCTGGCAATCTACGCCGCCGGCTCGGTAACGCTGCTCGCGCTCATGCTTCGACTTCAGGCCTGGACGGTCGCGCAACTGAAAACGATCGCTAGATCATCCGAACTCGTCTGGGTCGCGGCGATCTTCCTCGCGGGTGCCGCTCTGGGGGTTATCGTCTCACGACTCTCTGCGAAGGCCGGCTGGACCGAAATAAAACCGCGCGTTCTCGGCGCGCTCGCAGTAGTGGCTGTTGTGGTTACCGTTGCGGCGCACGCGATCGCTTCCCGTCAGGAAAACCACCTGCCCACACGCTCGGATCCGACAGATGACCGTCCGAATGTCGTTTTCGTTCTTCTCGATGCGTTGCGTCCCGATCACATGTCGGCGTACGGGTACCATCGCGAAACAACGCCTGCCATGGACCGGATGGCACGCGAAGGGGTTGTATTCAGCAATGCGGTCTCGCACGGCAACCGGACGATTCTGTCGATGCCGGCTGTTTTCACCTCACTATACCCATCGATCAACGGCGCGATCGGACGCGGGCAGTTGATGCGCCCGCTGCCGGAGCGATGGACGACGATTGCGGAGATGCTTCAGCAACGCGGTTACACGACGACCGCGGTGATGTCGAACATCTTCTTGAAGAGTCAGTTTGGAATGACACAGGGGTTCGACGGAACGGAGGAAATGCTGCGCGGGCGCTACCAGCTCGGCCTCATGAAACTGCTTCGGAAGCTCCGTTTCATTGACGCGCCCGAATTCAACGCGTCGGGGCCGTCCGCAACCGCGGTAACGGACGCCGCGTTGCGCTGGTTCGAGAAAACACGGAATCGACCGTTTTTCCTTTACGTCCATTATATGGACACGCATCACCCGTACATTCCCTCGAAGGAATACGAAGCGATGTTCGGTCCGGCCGAGCCCGACGCGGCAAGTATGTTCCGAAAAACCTCGCAGCTCGTGAAGCTCGGGCAGCCGATCGACCTCGATAGTAGCGAGCTGCAGAAGCTCAAGGACTACTATGATGCGCGCATTCGCTATGCCGACGATCAGATTTCCGGGCTCCTCAATGCCGTTCGTGAGCTTTCGTCTAAACGCGAGACTATTGTCATCATCACATCCGACCACGGTGACGAGTTTCTGGAACACGGGCGCCTCTATCATACGAATCTGCTCATCGAGGAACTCATTCGGGTTCCGCTCATCGTCTGGGCGCCGAGACGGTTCGGGCCGGGAACGACGGTCGACGGACTCGCCCGCCATATTGATCTCCTTCCGACGATCGCCGACCTGACCGGGGCCGAGGTTCCTGATGAAGCGATGGGGACATCACTCGTTTCACGCATGAACGGAGATACGTCGGGCTCGGGTGTGCGCTCATTTGCCGAGGGGGACTACTGCGTCTCGCTGACTGACGGGCGATGGAAGATGATGCACGTGGACTCAACCGACGCCTATCACCTCTATGACCTCTTGAGCGCCGAAGGAGAACATCGTGACGTTACTGCGCTCCGACCGGAGAAGTTCGCCGAGATGAAAGAGCACCTCGATACGTACCTGCAGGAGATCGAAACCATCGAACACGAACGTCAGACACACCTTCTGGATCCGGACTCGATCAAGGAACTTCGCGACCTGGGCTACATAAAATAGACCGTGACACCCGATCGGCGGACTGATAACATTGCGTCAATATAAATGCGCATCTCTATCGGTCGGGCGCTGCACCTTAAAGAAACCGTGGAGGTTTCCCTTATGAAACGAATATCGATCCTCATCGTGACGACCTTCTGTGTGACCGTCGCTCTGTCCGCCCCACCCGCGTTTGCCGAAGTTGCCTGGTCCGAGGACTCTTTCGAAACGATTCTTGAGAAGGCCAGGGCGGAAAACAAACATGTCCTGATCGACTTCTACACGACGTGGTGCGGTCCCTGTAAGAAAATGGACAAGGAAACCTATACGGCACTCGGCGTCCAGGAGTTTCTCGGTGAAATGATCGCTGTGAAAATTGACTGTGAGAAGGGTGAGGGGATCGAAGTAGCGGAAAAGTTTCGTGTACATGTGTATCCGTCGACCGCGCTTCTCGGACCGGATGGTGAGGAGATCGATCGCGTGGTCGGATTCCTCGATGCCGACGACTTTGTGACGGTAATGAACAACTACAAGAACGGGATCGAAACGGTCGCGTACTATGAGAAGAAGGTCAAAGAAAATCCGCAGGATGCCGATTTATGGAAGATACTTGGTATTAAGCACGCTGATGCGGGGCGGTCGGCAGAGGCGATCGGCGCTTTGCAGACGTATCTCGAGCTAAATCCGAACGCAAAAACCGGGGAAAAGGCAGAGGTAAACTATACGGTCGCGCTTGCCCAGTACGAAGCCGGGGAGTACAAGGATGCCGTTGGTACGTATACCGACCTCGCGAAGAACAATCCCGACAGCGAGTGGTATGACCGTTCGCTCACCGGAGCGGCCCGTGCCTACTACAAGTTGGGCCAGGAAAAGAAATGCATCGAGTCGTACATGAAATACGTTGACCGGCATCCCGATGATCCGGGCGCGCTGAATTCTTTCGCCTGGTTCTGCGCATCGAAAAGGGTCGGGCTCGACGCGGCGCTTCCAGTTGCGCTGAAGGCCGCGGAGCTTTCAGATCGTTCACCCGGCATCCTCGATACGCTCGCGGAGCTCTATTACGCGCGCGGTGAGTACGACAAGGCGATTAAGATTGGCAAAGAAGCCTTGAGCGCGGAACCCGAAGACCAGTACTTCAAGGACCAGATCGAGAAGTTTCAGACCGCCAAAATAGAGGCAGAAAAACGAGCGGGAAAATAGAACAAGCGCCTGTTCCGGTTTCTCATGACCCCGCGAGCCCTGTGCCCGCGGGGTCTCCTTTTGTGCGATGATGTTTTCTACGAACTCGAGTGGCACACCCCCGCGCGGCATCATCGGTGCCGCCGTGCTGATGGTTGTCCTTGTTCTCCTTTGCTATCATGACACCCTGCGCCATTTTTTTACCGCACCGG
>JAPUJU010000074.1 GCA_027296025.1 bacterium | reverse complement strand
AACGCGGTTTTCCGTCGGATGAAAATCGGGGTCCTGCTCACCGTACGGATCATCGGTCAGACGAACCAGCTCACCGGTGGCCCGCGTGCAGACAAACAGGTCCGTTCGGCCGTTGCTGTCTATGGCTGAAAAAACGATCCGGTCGCCACGAGGTGACAGGGTCGGCGACGAGATAATACTCAACTCGGGGAACGTATAGAACTCGAACTCTTTCGCCTTGCGAGTATCGATGAGGTAGATCGCATCGCGCTCGTGTCGCTTTGCGACGAACATTAGCGTATCCGAACGCGCTTCGAGCTTGCTCCTGGAAGCGGGGATCCATTCGAAACGCGCCGATCGCGCACTCTCCACGAGAATGCGGTGCTCAATTCGGCCGCGCTTATCCCGTTTCAACTCCGCGATCGTAATCACGCCATCGTGTGCATAGTTCGAGTAGAGTTTCGTCTCGCCGTCGCTACCACGTGTGACAGCCGGTCGCGCGTGGTATGACCGCGGCTGGGTGAGCTGCTTACCGATGTCGGGGGCAAACGATGCGTTCAGAATCGACGGGTAGTAGCGTCGCTTCAGGCTCTTCATGAACCCGTCACTGAGCTGGCCGAGCGACCGGTCGATGGTGTGCTGGAGCACCATGTCGAACGATTCCCCCACCCACCAGTCCTCCAGAATCTGTATGATCGCCTCTTCGCCGAAGTTGTCCGCGATGTAGTGGCAGACTGCCTCGCCTTCCTTGTACATCAGGTACGACCCGTATATTTGCCAGATGTTGAGCAGGTCGGGCAGACGGTTGTGCATCAGCCCGTCACGGATGAACATGTTGAACTCTGTACTTTCTTCCCCCTGCATCGCGAAGTACTCCGCCATCCCTTCGATGAACCAGAGCGGAGGCTGCGTGTACGCGAACCGATTGTGCTCCTGCATCACCTGGGCCATTTTCTCCAGCATGAACGCGTGAACCATCTCATGGCGGATGACGTGCCGGAAATGCCAGAGCGATCCGGTGAACGGAATAGCAATTCGGCCCTTGATGAGGTCCGTGAAACCGCCCGTACCCTCGGAGATGAACGAACGAATAATGTTTGTCTGCTGAAAATCGTAGTGTGAGCTGAAAAAGACGAGCGGCATCCGGTTGCGAAACTTCATGTCGAAGAGCTCGCCGAACTCCGCATACGTTTCTTCGACAATGGGCGCCGCAAATGTCGCCAGGTCACGTTCGCTGGGGTAGTAATAGATGTCGACGTTGTCCGTCTGGAGCACTTTCCATTTGCGCTTGGCGTAATTGATCTTGTTTTTGCCGAATGGGTACTGCGCCAGAGCGTCCTGACCGAACAGGATGGCGAGGAGGAAAGACAGTGCAATCGTTCTCTTAGTCACGGTTCTCCGTTACCAGATCGTCCATCGAATAGAGTCCACGGGTCTTCGTGGACAGAAACCGTGCCGCGTCGATGGCGCCACGGGCGAATACATCGCGGGTCAAGGCCCGATGGGACAGGGTCAGCATCTCGTCGTCTGAGGAGAAGTGCACATGATGTTCGCCCGGCACGCTGCCGAGCCTCACGGAATGTACGTGGACACCGGGACCGTTTGAGGACCTTCCGGAAATGGCCGGCAACTCCGGGGATAACACTCTGGACAGCGCAAGTGCTGTGCCGCTCGGGTAATCTCTCTTGCCTCGGTGGTGGATTTCGACAATTTCGACATCCTCGAAGCGGTTCCTTCGAGACCCAATTTCGCGCAGAAGATGCTTCAAGAGTGAAATCCCGTAACTCATGTTTTCATCATAGAATACGGCAGCCACTTCAGCATATACCGAAAGTGCGTCACGATCCTCACGTCGAAGGCCCGTCGTCCCCGACACCAGTTTAACTCCCGTACCGGCAAGCGCCTGGATGAGCAAAGCCATGGACCCTGCGTTCGAGAAGTCAATCACCACCTCCACTGCGTCATCCGCCGCCGGGATGTGGTCAAAATACGCAACGTTATCCGCTCCGCCTGCGGCTCTCGGGCGAAGGTCCACCGTACCGCGAATCGTCACGTCCGCGGCGTCACCGGCGACCGACATGACGGACGAGCCCATGCGTCCCGCTCCGTGTACGAGAATCGATATGGCTTTCGACGAGGTTCCCGCACTCATACGTTCTGCGCTTCCGACATCGTATCCATCGCCTTGCGAACGGTCGCAGCGGCCGATGTGCTGAGTCCGGCCAGCGGTGGCCGAACGCTCTCCTCGATCCAGCCCTTGATGGCCAGCATCGCCTTCACCGGTGCCGGATTTGATTCCACGAACGCCGCACGCATCACCGGCAGGAGTTGAAAATGGTTGCGCGAGGCCCTCGCATAGTCTCCTTCAAGGGCGCTCTCGACCATCTCGCGCACGAGGTTCGGGTAAACATTCGAAACGACCGAAATCACACCTCTCGCCCCCAGCGCCATCATCGATACTGTGAGCGAATCGTCGCCGGAAAGAACGGTCACTTCGCACGCAGCCCGGATATCCGCCACCGCATCAATGCTTCCGCCCGCTTCCTTGAGCGCTACGTAACGACCCGTTTTATGCAGGGCGGCAATCGTCTGCGGTTCAATCGTAACCGCCGTGCGGCTCGGCACGTTGTAAAGCACGAGCGGGAATGACGTCGCATCCGCAACCCGGCGAAAATGGTTGAGTAGGCCTTCCTGAGTGGGCCTGTTGTAGTAGGGCGCGACAATCATGGCCGCGTGCGCGCCGGCCGCCTCGGCCCGTCTCGTGAGCTCAATGGTTGTCGCCGTCGAGTTCGTCCCGGTCCCGGGGATCACCTGCAGTTTGTCGCCGACGGTTTCGAGAGTTACCGATAACAGCTCGTCACGCTCCGGCCCGGACATTGTTGCCGCTTCTCCCGTCGATCCGCACGGGACAACGCCCGAGACACCGGCGAGCGCCTGTTTCTCGAGAAGCTTCCGATACGCATCGATGTCGATTCCGCCGCCCCGGAATGGTGTGACCATCGCAGTATACGTGCCTTCAAGCTTCATGTCTTATCCCATATCGTGAAGATCAACTGACCCTTCGAAGTTTACCGCGGCGGGACCATCGAGAACGACATCCGTTGCCCCGTCTTTCGTTTCCGTGAACGACACAACGAGGCTCTCGCCCCCGTGTGTGTGCAGGGTCACGGGGCTTTTCGAGAGCCCGAAACGGTGCACGACCACTGCGGTGGCAACCGCGCCCGTTCCACAGGAGAGCGTCTCCGCCTCGACTCCGCGCTCGTACGTCCGGATATCGACGGTTCCGTCCGGTCGCACCGATGCGAAATTCGCATTGGCGCCACCAGGTGAAAAGCGTGAATGGTTTCGAATGGCCCGCCCCCGCTCTACAATAGCATCGTTGGATAGTTTACTGATGTCGGTCTCAATCGCGACGGCGTGGGGTACTCCGCTGTTGATAACATGCACAATTTCTTCCCGGTCCGCAACCGAGATGGAAACCTTTTCTTCGTAACCAGTTGCATCGGTCATTCGAACTGCCACGCTGCCCCCCCGGACGGTGGCCTCCATCGGCCCCGGTCGGGCCACGAATCGCAGGCGCGTCTCCCCGTCCGCCTTGTGCCCGAGACCGAGCCGACCGGCAAACAGGGCGACGCAGCGGGCGCCGTTGCCACACATCTCGGCCTCGCGTCCGTCGCTATTGTAGTATCGCATGCGAAAGTCCACGTCGCCGCCCGGATCGAGCAGAATCAGGCCGTCGGCCCCGATACCTCGCCGGCGCCCACACAGGAAGCGTATCGCTTCCTCCCCCAACTGGATATTCTCCGCACGGTTGTCGATGAGGATAAAGTCGTTGCCGGCCCCGTTCATCTTGGCGAAGGGAAATCTCACGGTCATCCTTCCGGCCCTTGCCCCAGGGTAAATCTCTCGAGTTCGAGCACCTGACCCGGCGCAAGGGTCAGCGTGTCCGGATACAGCAGGCAGGGTTCCGGGCAACCCCGCGTCGAATCCTCCGGGCACGGGAAGTCAGCACACACGCTGTCCGACTTCAGATCCAGAAACGCATTAAGGACATACGTGCCCTTCAGCACCGTTCCGAACTTGTACTCGCCCTCGGGGGCCGCGTAGGTTACGTACGTGGGCGGGGTCGAGTCGTTGACCTCGTGAAGCGTCAACATGACCGGGATCGAGTCCCAGTCCGTCGCGTTCACAACCACCCCGGTGATCTGCCCCGGCTCCTTCGGATCGATGATGGAGATCTCTTTCCCATCGACCTTCGACCGCTCGGGTCTCAGAAACACCGTATCGGCAAGAAGCGCGAAGGGCTCGCCCTCGCGATCTCTGTTCAGGTTACCGTTTTGGTCCTGAAAAGCCAACACCAGAAAGGTCCGGTTATTCGTCGGCAGGCGCCGCAGAACATAGTAACCTTTTCCGTCGGTCGTCACCTCTCGGTCCGGCCGGGCGGCCTCCGCGACGAACGACGTATCCCTCGGCAGAACGAACAGACGAACCACCCCCTTATCCGTCGGAAGTCTCCTGAAGAACACCCTGCCGGCAATCATCCCCGAGTCGATCGAAGCCGACGTGGCGAATGCAAATCCGAAACCGTTGTCGTTACGGACACCGTGCCTGTCCGTAAAACCGGGCCTGAGCTTGACGACGTAGGTCGTGTCTGCGTGCAGACCCTCCGTCTCGATCCTCAGTACCGTGCCCTGCCACCCGACTTTGCGGACCGCGACGGGCGGATGAAATTCCACCAGGCGCTCGAGACGTTTGCGCGTCATGCTCTCATCGAACATGAACTCGATCACTGCGTCAGGCGGAACGCCTGCCATACCGTTTCCCGGATAGGTCGAATCGACGCCCGGCGGCTGCAGATCCTCGGCCCCCCCCGGGGGGGCTTCAATAATCGCACACGCGGCGAAAACACCGACCAGCGCTGCCCACGCAAGGGCCCGGGGACTCAAAACAGCGTACCCACCCTACAAAATGTATCGGCTGAGGTCTTCATCGGCCAGAATTCCGTCGAGCTTTTCCTTTACGTCCTCCCCGTCGAATTTCACGCGTGTCTCTCCGGACTCAGGCTGCTCGAACATCGTTTCTTCGAGAAGTGTGGAGAGCACCGTGCGGAGCCTCCGCGCACCGATGTTCTCCGCGCGGCTGTTCGCTTCCGCAGCCACACGCGCGATTTCTTCGATCCCATCCTCCGTGACCTCCAGCGAGCATCCTTCGGTCGCAAGCATCGCCTCGTACTGTTTGATAAGCGAATTCTCCGGCTCTTTGAGAATCCGAACGAATTCCCGCTGTCCGAGCGAGCTGAGTTCGACTCGAATCGGGAATCGCCCCTGGAACTCCGGGATCAACTCGGATGGTTTCGCAACGTTGAACGCGCCTGCCGCAATAAAAAGAACGTGATCTGTTCTTACGACGCCGTGGCGCGTGTTCACAGAACACCCTTCGACAATCGGCAAAAGATCCCTCTGCACACCCTCGCGCGATACATCCGGGCCTGTTTGCGAACTGTTTCCCGCGATCTTATCGATCTCATCGATGAATACGATTCCGTTTGTCTGGGCACGTTCCTTCGCTTCGTGAACGATCTTCTCCATGTCCATCATCCGGTTGGCTTCTTCGTTGCGAATCTGCTCGCGGGCCTGACTGATCGTGAGCTCTCGTTCCTTCGGTGGTTGCTGGCCGAAAGGGTTGAAGTTCCCCGGAAATTGAATGCCCATATCGTCCGTCCCGCCCCGCGAAAAGATCTCGATCATCGGCGACGGACCTCCCGACGACTTGAGAGTTACCTTGCGCTCCTCCAGTTCGCCCGCCGAGAGCTTTGCCCGAAGCTTTTCCCGCGTCCTCTCGCGCCGCGCCTGGGTCTCTTCGTCGTTGTCGGCAAGTTTCGCGGATGAATCAGGCATAAGCAGATCAACCAGACGGTTCTCCGTACTCGCCTCTACCTTGTCATGCATCTGTTCGCGGTGCTCTTCCTTCACCAGACCAACGGAAATTTCGACGAGATCCCGAATAATCGTCTCGACATCCCGCCCGACATAACCGACTTCCGTGTAATTGCTGGCTTCGACCTTCACGAATGGCGCGTTGACCATCTTCGCTAGCCGCCGTGCGATCTCAGTTTTTCCGACACCCGTGGGTCCAATCATGATGATGTTGTTCGGAACGATTTCGTCCTTCATATCCCCCGCCGCATGACGACGACGCCACCGATTGCGCAGCGCAATGGCAACCGATTTCTTGGCATCTTCCTGTCCGATGATGTATCGGTCGAGCAGGCTGACAACCTGCCTGGGTGTGTAGTCATCCATGTTTTTCTTCACTCCTCTTATAATGTTTTTGTCGTAATATTCGTGTTTGTGTACAAACAGATTTCCGCGGCAATGTCGAGTGCGTCGCGCACGACTCCTTCGGCGTCGTCTCTTCCCGAGCGAAGAAACGCTCGGGCCGCCGCGAGCGCGTATGGCGCACCGGACCCGAGTGCGATGATCTCGTCGTCCGGCTCGATGATGTCGCCCGTACCCGACAGCACAAACGAGTGTTCATTATCCATGACGGCGAGCAACGCTTCGAGACGTCGAAGCACGCGGTCGCTGCGCCAGTCCTTTGCGAGCTCGACCGCGGCCCGCCTCAGTTTTCCGCCGTACGTTTCCAGCTTCGTTTCAAATTTCTCGAACAGCGTCAGCGCATCGGCAGTGCTCCCCGCAAACCCGGCGAGTATCTTGCCGTCCGCGAGCGTTCGGATTTTCGTGGCGTTATGCTTGATAACGGTCTCGCCGACAGTCACCTGTCCGTCTCCGCCGATCGTCGTCTTACCCCCGACGCGAACGCCCAGAATGGTCGTGCTTCTGATTTTCATAACTCTCCTTACGAGCGGGGATGCGTCTTCCGGTAGACGTCATGCAGGCGTCTGGCGGTAATGTGCGTATACGTTTGTGTTGTCGATAGGCTCTCATGGCCCAATAGTTCCTGAACAGCGCGAAGGTCCGCACCGGCGTTCAACAGATGCGTCGCGAACGCGTGCCGCAGGCTATGCGGACTGAGCTTCCGGGCCATCGATACTTTGCGAAGGTACGATTCGACGATGCGCTGCACGGTCCGTGGACTGATGCGGCGTTTGCCCCTTGCAGAGAACGCCGCGTACGCAGCGTAGGGCTCCAGCAGTTTGTCACTCGCTTTCCCTGGGAGTTTGAACCGCTCCGCCTGATACTCATAGAACGCACGCCGTGCCTCTCCTCTCCACGGGACGACACGCTCCTTGCTTCCCTTTCCAAGAATCCGCAGAGTCTCTTCGACCTGCAGAAAATCCTTGATGTCGAGCGCCACCATTTCACTCAGCCTGACACCGGTGCCGTACAGAAACTCGAGCAAGGCGCGGTCGCGATACCCGATGGGAGTCTTCGGCTCCGGAATCGTCATCATCTCGCGGATTTCCTCTTCGCCGATCAACACTGGCAACGTCCGTCTGCGTCGTGGCCGCGACAGGTGCGTCGTTGGATCCGAGTCGATCATTTCGCGAATACGCAGATACTTGAAAAACGTACTGATTGACGAAATCTTCCGCATCATCGACGACGATACAATACCCGCATCGCTCTGGCTGCGAAGGAACGCACGCACAACGGTCAGCGTCACGGCACCCACGTCCGCACCTTCCCCGAAGCGATCGTACACGAACCCCGCGAGTTGTGACAGGTCGGTCGCATACGCCTGCACAGTATTCGGCGAGAGCCCCCGTTCATCGGTGAGATACACCTCGAACGTATGAATCGCGTCATCGAACGACAATTCGTCTCCCCGGTGAAATCACCTCAAAAAGCGTCCAGACCGAAGTTCGAACTCGATACGGACAGCCTGCCTGGCCTCCCGCAGTTATGGGGAATATACGGAAAACAGTGAGAGTCGATAAAGCCATTTCTCGAAGAGGGCCCTGCCGACATCAGGCGGCAGAACGGGAGCGATCGTCGAAGAGCCATGGGTGCGCCTCTCTGTAGCCCCGCATAGAGTCGATGGCCTGTCTCGACATCCGGGTGTACCGATCCTTCTTCCCTTCTCCCCTCTGCCGGCGCGACGGCAGGAGCCCCATGTTCGAGTTCATCGGCTGAAAGTTCTTTGTCGGCGTGTGAATGTAGTTCATCAGGGCCCCGATCATCGTGTCATCGGGCAGAAGCGGCATCTCTCGGTGACCGATTCCAGAGAAAACACTCAGGGCGGCGATCAGCCCGCTCATGATGCACTCGACGTACCCTTCCACCCCGCAGATCTGTCCCGCAAAATGAAGGCCCGGGATCGCCCGGTCGCGCTGGTAGCGTTCGCAGAGTACCGGAAGATTGAGGAAGATATTGCGATGAATCGACCCGTAGCGAAGAATCGTCGCTTTCTCGAGCCCGGGGATCGAGTGGATAACTTCCTTCTGCGCCCCGTATGTCATCCGCGTCTGGAACCCGACCATTCCCAGCAGCGATCCGTTCCTGCTTTCCTGACGAAGCTGAATCACCGCGTAGGGTTCTATTCCGGTCTTTGGATTCCGTAGCCCGCGTGGTTTGAGCGGACCGAAACGCAGCGTATCGGGTCCGCGCGCGACGATGACTTCGACGGGCAGGCACGATTCGAAATACTTCGCGTCTTCGAACGCGTGAGGCGTTACGACCTCGGCACTGCCCAACCGTCCTATCAGATCCCGATACTGTTCTTCGTTGAGCGGGATGTTCAGATAGTCCGCATCACCCTTGTCATAGCGACTCGCCCGAAACCCGACATCCGGATCGATCGTCTCCGCGTCGATGGACGGCGCGATCGCGTCGTAAAAGTACAGGTGATCACTGGAGCAATGGCTCTGCAGGGCCATCGAGAGCGTATCCGCGGTCAGTGGCCCGGTCGCGATGATAGCGGGAAGGTCGACGTCGAGATCGTCCTGGCAGCGTCGTTCCACCTCGATCAACGGATGTTTTTCGATGACCTCAGTCACGATTTGTGAAAACTCGTCCCGGTCGACGGCGAGCGCGTGCCCGGCGGGAACCCGCGCTTCACGCGCAACACCCAGGAGCCGGCACCCGAGCAGATCGAGTTCGGCCTTGAGTAACCCGGACGATGTTTCCGGAAGGGTCGACTTGAAGGAGTTCGTACAAACGATCTCCGCCAGACGATCGGTTCGATGCGCACTGGTCGTAACCTGCGGACGCATCTCGAAAATTCGAACTGGAATACCACGGTCAGCGAGCTGCCAAGCGGCCTCGGTTCCGGCCAGCCCACCGCCGATTACCTGAACTCTGTCCATGCCTACTCTTCGATCTCTTCCTTACATTCCGGGCACTTCAGGTAGGTGCCGCGTTTGGCCGAGTTCTTTTCGAGAACATAAGGATTCTTGCATATCGGACAGGCAGTATCAACCGGCTTGTCCCAGGCGGCAAAATCGCAGTCGGGATAGTTACCGCATCCGTAGAAACGCTTACCACGCCGGGTAACCTTCTCGACG
>JAPUJU010000073.1 GCA_027296025.1 bacterium | reverse complement strand
ATCCTCGGTGTTCTCCACAGACGGAAGGGTATATGCGAGAACAAGACTCGCCGCGACCGTAAATACGGCGATGACCCAGAACAGCGTTTTCTTCATACCGGTTTCCTCGCTCAGCAGGTTATCGATTTCGGGCGAACTAGTGATCGAGTATACAGAACGATCTCACATTTTCCATCTTCTTTCACCGATGACAGGAATAGGATACAATATTTCCGAGGCTAGGTTCCTTTTTGTATCACCCCCGAACCCGGGAGATGACAGTTTGAGCACCGGATCCGACCGACTCTCGTCTAAGGAAGACTGGTCTGACAAGTGGTCAGGTCAGGCCATCGAAAAAATCACGTTTAACCCGCAGCAGCCCGGGTTCAGGGACCAGCACCGTATTCTGATGCGTACGCTTCCACACAACGCCGACGTGCGCTTTCTAGAGATCGGTTGCTATCTAGGTTACATGATGTGGTACTTCCATCACTATTTCGGCTACCAGGTATCGGGGCTCGAGTATGTCGACTGGTGTTGCGACAAAGCCCGCGAACTATTGGCCGGGGCCGGTGTGCCCGGCGATGTAATCCACGGCGATCTGTTCACCTGGAAGCCCGAGTCACCCGAAACACAATGACGCGATTCACAACCGGATGGGCTATGAGGACATGGTCGTCGCGCTTGAAAAAAGCGGGGAGGCCGACGTCGTTGCCAGCGGGTACTGCGGGCGTCTAGGCTTCTGGAACACCGGCCTCTATGGCAAGATGCGCCGGAAAGGGAGACTCCCTTACATCGTGGTAAGGGCACCCCTGTGGGCACTGGAGCGGCTCGGGCGTGCACTGCCCAACACGGCGAGCCTCTCGCCGAACGCGCTTCTGGTGGCCCGCAAGGCTGGGAAGAGAGCTTCTTGATCCTCGCCCTGGCGACGGCGCTTGCCGTCGCGCTCGATCACCGCTCTTGTTTCCGTCGAGCCGTGGGTTCACTCTCTATTCTGTGGTAGTATCCTACAGTATCGCCCCCGCATTCAACGAACACAGAGGAGGTAGATGTGAAAATCCTGACGATACTTGCGGCAGCCGTGCTCACACTGGCCGGAATTGTCACGCAGAGTCATGCGTCCGAGATGACGAAGGACTTCGAGGTTGGTACGCCGAACATCAAGTCGATGAGCATCCTCGAGTTCGGCCCGGATGGAATCCTGTTTATCGGTGATTCCAAGGGCGGCAATGTGTTTGCTATAGAGACGGGCGATGTGTTGCCACCCACGGCCGATCTGCAACGGTTCGCTGTCCAGGACCTCGAGGGCAAGATCGCAGCGATGCTTGGCACCGGGGCCGAAGACTTGATGATCCACGATATGGCAGTCAATCCGATTTCGGCGAATACATACATTGCCGTCTCGCGCGCACGTTCGACCTGGACGAGTGGATGGGTGCTCCCGAATGAACTGGCTGACGCGACGATTCTCATGCGCGTTACGGCCGAGAAGACGATCGAGGAGTTTCCGCTGACACATGTGAAGTTTGCGCGGGCGTCCCTCCCGAATCCCGTCGACCTGAACGTCGAGCACCGGTGGAAGAAGGGTGTTACGACGCGCGCTGATGCGATCACAGCGATAGCCTACGACGACGGAACGCTGTACCTGTCGGGCCTTTCCAACGAGGAATTCGCTTCGACGATGTGGAGTATGGGTTTTCCTTTCAAAGGGGATGCGACCTGGGCGACCCTCGAGATTTTCCATGGCGCGCACGGCGAGTTTGAAACACACGCGCCGATCCGGGCGTTCCTGCCGTACCAGCTCGATGGCCAGTCGTACATTCTCGCATCGTACCTGTGTACGCCGTTGGTCACGTTTCCGACCAAAGACCTCTCGAACGGCCAGCACATTATGGGAAAGACCATCGGCGAGCTTGGCTCGGGTAATTACCCGATCGATATGGTGAGCGCCGAGTGGGAGGGGAGGCAGTTCATCGTGATGTCGAACAGCATGCTCCCCTTGATGACGTTTAACGTCGCAGAGATCACGAAGTACAACGCGATGCAGGGGATCACGACTGAACCCGACACATACCTCGCCGGTGCCTCATATACGCCGCGTGCGGGTAACGGCGTGCAGCACATGGATAACTTTGGCGACAGAGGCATCCTGTGCCTCCAGCGCATGCCGAGCGGTAAGCTGGACATGGTCGCGTTGTCGGTCGAGCGCCTCGCGTTCTAGATGGTCGCGCTGACGGCGACTCTGTTCGTAACGGTTCTGACTGTGTGGAACGGCAGGGCGGACGTGACGATTGTAGTGCCGGCCACTCCCGATGAGCCTGTTGTTGTCACAGGTCTGTTCGGGAGCGACATTGGCGCGGCCCGAGAAGACTGGCCCTCCATACTATCCGTGTACGTAACTGGTCGAGGCGAGGTGCCGGCGGTACTGGGTGAGTACACGACCGATGGCGTATCGATTACCTTTACCCCTCGATTTCCCTTCGTGCCAGATCAGGAGTATCGCGTCGTTTTTTCATTTGACGCGACACACATCGAATCCTCATTCATGATTCCCAATGTGGCGTCTTCGTGGAACGCTGTCGTCAATCGGATTTATCCGACCGCGAACGAGCTTCCATCGAATCTGCTGAAGTTCTACGTTTACTTTTCGAGCCCCATGCGGGGCGGCGACGTGTACGATCACGTAGCCCTGCTCGACGAAAGCGGAGAAGCTGTTGATCTGGCGTTCGTGGAAACACGGCCGGAGCTGTGGGACCCTTCGATGACGCGACTCACACTGATCTGCCACCCGGGCAGGATCAAGCGTGGACTGGAATTGAACGAACGAATCGGTCCGCCGCTTCGGGAGGGAGAGACCTTCACACTGCGTGTGGACGGGCTTCTGGACGACGCGGGCTCGCCGATGGCCAGGGCCTTTGACAAGGACTTCGTGGTCGGTGCCGCCGATCGGATGGCCCCGGACCCCGAGGCGTGGGTTGTGCACGCGCCGGGAGCCGATGCGGACGTGCCGTTGCGCATCGAGTTGGGCGAATCGCTCGACCATGCTCTGCTCCAACGGTTTGTCGCTGTTGCTGACGCGAGTGGATCGATCCTGGAAGGAACGGTAGAGCTCTCGCAGTGTGAGACGGAGTGGGCATTCTATCCGACGGAAACGTGGGCGGCCGGAGAATATACGATCCTGATTCACGAGGCGCTGGAGGATCTCGCCGGCAATCGGGTCGACGGTCTTTTCGACGCGAAAACAAATGATTCATCTTTATCCGCGAAAAAGCCCGCGCAAAAACTCCGCTTCGACGTTCGTTAGAGGACGCGGCCTCGAACAAATACGGGGAATCGAGA
>JAPUJU010000072.1 GCA_027296025.1 bacterium | reverse complement strand
CCCGTGGTTTGCCTGCGTTACTTCACTGTCTACGGTCCGCGTCAGCGACCCGACATGGCGTTCCACCGATTCATACGTGCTGCCCTGAACGGAGAATCCATCGAGATCTATGGCAACGGAGAACAAACCAGGGACTTTACGTTTGTCGACGATGTTGTGGCGGCGAACCTCGCCGCGATGGATTACTCGGGAGAGAGCAAAGTGTTTAACGTGGGAGGCGGGAGTCGGGTTACAATAAACCACGTTCTCGATGTGCTTGGCGAACACATCCGTCGCGACCTGGACATTCGGTACCTTGAGCGCCAGCGCGGCGATGTAACACACACGTATGCCGACATCTCGCTGGCCGCCGCCGAACTTGGATACGAACCCGGTGTTGCCCTGGAAGAAGGGCTGGCGCGAGAGACAGAATGGATCCGGGCGGTGTACCGGAAGCTTTCCAGTGAGGAGAGTGCCGCGTGAAACTTTCTATCGTCGTGCCGTGCTACAACGAGGACGAGAGCCTTCCCGAGCTCTTCCAGAAGCTGGAGACGGTGATGCGCAGGCACAACTATGACTACGAGTACATATTTGTGGATGATGGCAGCACGGACCGCACCGTGGCCGTACTGCGTGAGATGCGAAAACACAGTGATCGGGTTGGAATCATCAGTTTTCGGCGGAACTACGGGAAATCCGCCGCACTCAACACGGCGTTTCGCGCCGTCGATGGTGACGTTGTGATCACCATGGATGCCGATCTTCAAGATGACCCGGAAGAGATTCCGAAGCTTCTCGCGAAGCTTGATGAGGGAGCCGATCTGGTTTCGGGGTGGAAAGTTGACCGCAAAGACCCGATTAGCAAAACTCTGCCGTCGAAAATCTTCAACGCTGTGACCTCTCTCGTGAGCGGAATCCGGTTGCACGATTTCAACTGCGGGCTCAAGGCCTATCGCAGAGATGTTGTCGACACCCTTACCCTGTACGGAGAACTACACCGCTTCGTGCCGGTGCTGGCTGGGTGGGAGGGCTTCAAGGTGGATGAGATAGGAGTGCGGCACTTCAAACGAAAATATGGTTACAGCAAGTTCGGCGCGCGGCGATTCTTTAACGGGTTTTTCGATCTCATCACCGTCATGTTCGTGACGCGGCGTTCGCTCAGCCCGCTGCATTTGTTCGGGAGAATAGCTATTGTGCTCTTCACCCTTGGTGTGTTGCCACAGATCTTTTTTCTTTTTCAGTTGCTTGGTGGTAAGGGTCTGCACGTACGGCCCGTCATGCTGCTCGGTTTTGTCCTGATAATTGTGGCTATCCAGATTGGATCCATCGGGCTCCTCGCCGAAATGATCACGTCCCGCACGGCGAAAGAGTCGACGTATGCCTTCAAGGAGTATGCCGTGCGAGGTGAGACTGGGCCACCGCGACGCTCGGACGTGGTCTCATGAACGTCTGCATTGTGGGGCCCGCGTATCCGTACCGCGGGGGAATTGCCCACTTCACGTCCCTTCTCGCCCGTGAATTCGCGAAAGACCACCACGTCGACATCATCAACTACCAGCGCCTGTACCCATCATTTCTTTTTCCCGGCAGAACCCAGTACGACGAAAGCAACTCGCCTCTCAGGGTAGAATCAGAACGCATCATCGACTCGATCAACCCGTTGTCGTGGCGCCGCGCCGCGGCACGGATCGCGGAGTTACGGCCCGATCTTGTTGTTGTAAAATGGTGGCAGCCGTTTTTCGCGCCGGCGCTGCGATCGATCACTTCTGCGGTTCAACATCGCACGGGAAGTCCTGTGGTGTTTCTCTGTCACAACGTGCTTCCGCACGAGTCGTCGATCGTCGACCGTGTTCTAGCGCGTCACGGTCTGGGGCATGCCGATGCGTACCTTCTTCAGTCGAGTGAAGACGAGCAGAAGTTGCAATCGATACTGCCCGGTTCGCGAACCGGCTTCAATCCTCACCCGATGTATGATTGGTTCAACATGGGGCACTACTCACGCGATCGGGCGCGAGAATCACTCGGCGTGTCGGGACGAGTGCTTCTTTTTTTTGGATTGATTCGACCGTACAAAGGTGTGGATGTTCTCCTGCGCGCTTTTGCCAGGGTGGCGGAAGAGCTCGACGCGACGTTGCTGATCGTTGGAGAGTTCTACGAGGATCGCGCCCCGTACGAAACCTTGATAAGCGAATTGAATATTGGCGATCGCGTCCGCATCGTGGATAGGTACGTGCCCAACGAGGAAGTGGAGAAATATTTCAAAGCATCGGATCTGGCCGTGCTCCCGTATCGCTCGGCGACACAAAGCGGCATCGTGCAAACCGCTTTCAGCTTTGAAATGCCGGTGATCGTGACACGGGTGGGGGGACTTCCCGATGTCGTAATCGACGGCAAGACGGGGTATATCGTCCCGCCGGACGACCCGTCCGCGCTGGCCGCCGCGATCCGGCGGTTCTTCGACGAGGGTGCCGCCGGGCGCATGTCCGCAGGAATCCGCGAGGACGCTGAGCGCTTCTCATGGAGACACTGCGTCGAGGCACTCATTCGTCTGGGCGATCGGACTCGGTAATTTACCGACGTCGGCCATTTGTGCTAGAATTTTGAGTCAGGATCCAACCGCATGGCTGCAAAGAAAACTCCGAAAGCCACCCCGGGCGTTCGTGCCACCCGGCCGGTGGCGTCGCCGCGTCCGTCGCTCCCCGGTCTGCGGTATGAATTCCTCGTTGCTGCGCTCGTCATGGCGTTGGCTATTTGCGTTCTCTACCCGGAACTGGTTTTTCAAGACAAGATTTTCTTCGCCGGTGACAACCAGGCTGCCGAGAGTTTTTCATCTGTGGGACGCAAGGCACTCGAGAATGGTGTGTATCCGGTCTGGAATCCATAC
>JAPUJU010000071.1 GCA_027296025.1 bacterium | reverse complement strand
CCGTTTCGATATCCTTCACAATCTCGACTTTGTCTTTGATCTCGGCGTAAAAACCCTCTACGTCGTCGGTTTCAATAAACAGGGTCAGCGACGCACCGATCCGGACGCCGTCAAATCCGGGAACGTCTTTCTGCAGGCTTTCCCTTGAATGCAGCATGATCGTGACCTCTCCGGACTTGACCATGGCCCACACTGGTTCTCCATCCTGTGGGTGTGTCATGACCTTCTCGAAACCAAGCACACCGGTATAGAACGCAAGAGACTCAGTCATATTTTCCACCGTTAAATCTGGCGCAAGGGATTTCAGCATGATTCCTCCTCGAGTTCGTCGCGGCGATCGACGCGTGTCGGGCGGTGAGTTTACCACAATCACGCCGGGGGAGTCAGTTCATCTTATCGAGCGACTTCTTCGCCTGTTCGTGGTCGGGGTTCATCCTGAGCGCTGTTTCGAATTCGGTGCGCGCTTTTGCCCCGTCCCCCTTCTTTTCATAGAGCATCCCCAGGCGCCAGCGGGCATCCGCCCACGTTGGCGAATCCTCCGGGACTTCCATTGTCAGGTAGAGTTCCATGCATTCAATGCAGCGGTTGAGGTTCTGACCGGAAAAGACACCGGTTCGTCCCAACTGATAGAGCGCCGGCATGTAATGGGGGTCCAGTTTCAGCGCGGCCTCGTAAGCGGCAAACGTCTCATCCCACTCTTCGGCGTCCCGATACATCGACCCCACGAGATAGTGCGCAAGGGGATCGGTCGGGTCGAGCTCGGTGAGCTTCGCGTACTCAGAGAGCGCCGCCTCTCGATCCTCTTCCTGCACATAGTATCGAGCCATCCGCTCGTGCCCCGCTTTCGGATCGAGAGCCATGATCGCTTCGATCTGTTCCATCGCTTTCTCTTTGCTCCCGCCCGCGATGCTGGGTGCTTCGAGGTAGAAATCGGTCAACGCCGACCGCGACTCGACATCGTTCGGGTCCGCGTCGACGGCGGCGATGAAACTCTCCTTTGCCTTTCCGGCCCATCCCATCTTCTGCAGCATGTTCACCGTCTGTAGTTTTTCGACGGACGCAATTCCGAGCCACAGATGATACGTAGATACCGTTGGATCCAGTTCGACGGTACGTTCGAACCGCGCAACCGCAGCATCCCAGTCTTTCTTCGCAAAATCGATACGGCCCAGGGAGAACTGGGCTTCGGCGGTTTCCGGTTCTTCGTCCGCAACCGTCTTGAGGTACTTCCAGGCCTCGTTATGGTCGCCCTCTTCGAACAGGCGGATCCCTTCCTTCAGATCCATTTTTGTATCGGCCACCGTTGCTGTTGACACGGTGGCGATCATTACGATGAGAAAGAGAAACGAAAATAAACGCATAGAAAAACCTCCGCATTTGGGATGCCATCAAAGGCAATCGCCACGCGCATGGGAAAATCGAGCGGGGAGTTACCGGGTGATTATTCTACGCTCGGGCAACCGGCAAAGTTGCTCCGGGTGTGACGATTTTGTAACACCCGTATTGGCAGTTGGTTGCGCTGCCTACGGAAGGCCGCCGGTCCGGCGACGAACGTATGTGAAAGCGGGATCGGTGGACTCCACATAGTCGTCCCACGCCTGGATCTTCAAGTCGTCGAGCGAATACCGATGAATCGCTTTGGCAAAAAGCAATGTGTTCTCAGCATTGACGAATAACGGCACGCCGCGATCGACCGCTGCGCGACGGATCAGGTAATCGTTCGTGAGTTCCTCTTCTTCGATGGACTTGGGTATGTTGACGACCAGGTCAATGTCTCCTGAACCAATCAGGTCGATGGCGTTCGGCGACACCTCGTCCAGCGGCCACGGGACGGTTCTCGTTTCGATACCGTTTGTATCGAGAAAGGTTGCCGTGCCTCCCGTTGCATACAACGTCAATCCCATCTCCTTGAAGAGCCGAATCGTAGGAAGCAACTTTGTTTTCTCCTCGATCGTTCCTGTCGAGAGCAGAACGCCTTTCTTCGGTATCGTGTACCCGACAGACAACAGCGACTTGAGAAAGGCTTCTTCCAGGTCGTCACCGAAGCACGCCACTTCGCCCGTGGACGCCATTTCAACGCCAAGAACCGGGTCGGCGCCGCCGAGTCGCGAGAACGAAAACTGGGGCGCTTTGACCGCGACGTAGTCCAGCTCGAAGAGCGACCGTTCGACCCGGTCGATTGGCACGTTCATCATTGCCCGTGTCGCGAGCTCGACAAAATTCAGGCGAAAAACCTTCGACGCAAACGGAAAACTTCGCGAAGCCCGGAGATTGCACTCGATCACACGAATTCGTCCGTCCCTGGCAAGGTATTGAACGTTGAATGGCCCCGTAATGCTAAGACTCTCGGCAATTTTTCGGGTGATGCGCTTGATGCGCCGCACGGTTTCAACGTATACCTGCTGCGGTGGCAGGACGATCACCGCATCGCCTGAATGAACGCCGGCGAACTCGACGTGCTCACCCATGGCATAGGCGACGATCTCGCCCTGGTTCGCGACGGCGTCGACTTCGATTTCCTTCGCGCGTGATATAAACTCGCTTACCACAACAGGATGTTGGGGACTTACCTTTGTGGCGTGTGACAGGTAGCGGCGAAGATCGTCATCGCGATATGCCACGTTCATGGCGGCGCCGGAGAGTACATAACTCGGACGCACGAGCACCGGGTAACCGACCTTTTCCGCGAACTTCAAGGCTTCATCGGTGCTCGCGGCCTCGGTCCACCGAGGTTGGTCGACGCCGAGTGAATCCAGAAGCCCCGAAAACTTGTGACGGTCCTCGGCCATGTCGATGGACGACGGTGCCGTCCCCAGGATTTTCACGCCAGCCCGGTCGAGCGGTAATGCGAGATTGTTCGGCGTCTGTCCGCCCATCGAAACGACTACGCCCAGTGGGTGCTCGAGATCCCAGATATCCAGAATGCGTTCCAGGGAAAGTTCCTCGAAATAGAGCCGGTGCGCCACGTCATAATCGGTGCTGACTGTCTCGGGGTTGTGGTTGACGACAATCGTTCGATAGCCGAGGTGGGAAAGCGCCGTCACGCAGTTAACGCAGCACCAGTCGAACTCGACGCTCGAGCCGATGCGGTAAGCGCCGCTGCCCAGCACGACCACGTTGCCCTTGCCGTCGACCGATGCGCCGCGATCGTCGAACGCAATGTCGTGCGTGTCGCCGTGGTAGGTCACGTAAAGATAGTTGGTTTCCGCCGGGAATTCGCCCGCTGTCGTATCGATCTGTTTGACGACAGGATGGATGCCCTGCTGTTGACGGTGATGACGAACAGCCAGCGTCGTCTGCTCGTCGTCACGGGACTTGTCGGCGCCAACGAGGCGTCCGATGCTCAGGTCGGAAAAGCCTGCGCGTTTCGCCTCGAGCAGAAGATCCTGCCGCAGGTTCTTCAGCGAATGGCGTCGCATCTCATCGCCGAGGCGAGCGATGTTACGAATTCGGTAGAGAAACCACGGATCGATCCCCGTGAGCTTCTGGATCTTCTCGATCGACCAGCCGCGTTCGATAGCCCCGGCAACGACGAACAGACGCAGATGGGTCGGGTTCTTAAGCTCGGACTCGATATCGACATCGTTGTCGATTGCGCCGAGCACGCCTTCTGCCCCAGGTGCGACCATTCGAATGGCCTTCTGGAGTGCTTCCTCGAAACTCCGTCCGATGGCCATGACTTCACCGACGGACTTCATCGAGCTGCCGATCCGCAAATCGGCATGACGGAACTTGGCGAGGTCCCACCGGGGGAGTTTCACGACGACGTAGTCGAGTGCCGGTTCGAAAAACGCGGACGTTGCTCGCGTCACGGAATTTGGAATCTCGTGGAGCAGCTTGCCGCAGGCGAGTTTCGCCGCAACGAACGCGAGCGGATAACCGGTCGCTTTGGACGCAAGGGCCGAACTTCTCGAGAGCCGCGCGTTGACTTCGATCGCAACGAAGTCGCCGGTCTCCGGATTCACGGCGTACTGGATGTTGCACTCACCGATGACGCCCAACTTGCGAATCGTTTGAACGGCCGTCTCGCGGAGCTTGTGGTATTCGTCGTTCGAGAGGGTCTGGCTCGGCGCGACAACAATCGACTCGCCGGTGTGAATTCCGAGTGGATCCAGATTCTCCATATTACAAACAGTGATACAATTGTCTGCGCGATCGCGGACGACTTCGTATTCGATTTCCTTCCACCCGATGAGCGCCCGCTCGACGAGTAACTGATCCGAGAACGCAAAAGCTCCGGTCGCAGTCTTGCGAAGCGCATCTGCGTCGTGGACCATCCCGGACCCGAGGCCGCCCAGGGTGTATGCCGCGCGCACGAGAACGGGGTAACCGATATGTGCCGCAGCTTCCATGGCGGCGTCGACGGACTCCACGGCCTCGCTCGGAGGCACCGGTACGCCGATCTCACGGAGGCGTTTCGCAAAGAGGTCCCGGTCTTCGGTCTCGATCACGGTCTCGATGGGCGTGCCGAGAACTTTGACGTTGTGCCGCTCGAACGTGCCGCTTCGGTGCAGTTCAACACCGCAATTGAGCGCCGTCTGGCCGCCGAAGCTCAGGAGAATGCCGTCGGGTTTTTCGCGTTCGATGATACGTTCGACAAAGTATGCGGTGAGCGGAAGAAAATAGATGCGATCTGCGAGCCCTTCGGACGTCTGTATCGTCGCGATGTTCGGGTTGACGAGGACGACATGGATGCCTTCTTCCTTCAGCGCTTTGATGGCCTGCGATCCTGAATAGTCGAACTCGCCGGCCTGGCCGATCGTCAATCCGCCCGATCCCAGTAGAATGACGCGCTTAACGGGCACGTTTGACCTTCCTTACTTCATCGAGAAAACTGTCGAAAAGATACGCCGTGTCGATGGGACCGCACACCGCTTCCGGATGAAACTGCACGGCGCGATGCGGCCCGCCTTTGAGGCGGAGGCCCTCGACGGTCCGGTCGTTACCGTTCGAAAACCAGACTTCCCAGTCTGACGACAAACTGTTTGCGTCGACCGCATACCCGTGGTTCTGACTGGTGATGGCCCACTTGCCAGTGCCCTTTTCGGCAACCGGCTGGTTTTGCCCGCGGTGCCCGTATGAAAGTTTGAAGGTGGTCCCACCTGCGGCGAGCCCGAGCACCTGGCAACCGAGACAGATTCCGAAAATCGGCCGAGCGTCATCCAGGCACCCTTTGATCCGGTCGGCAACGGCCTGTGTCTGGACCGGGTCACCTGGGCCGTTGCTCAACAGCAGGCCGTCGTAGTCGACCGATCCGAGATCGGTATCCCACGGCACGACCGTGACGCGCGCGCCCCTACGGGTCAGACACCGGATGATATTGTTTTTGACACCGCAGTCGACGACCACGATGTGAAGATCACCGCTCCCGTACGTCGTGGCTTCCGAGCGCGAGACGCGCGCAACGACGTTCTCGCTGGAGGGATCGTACCAGTCCGGCTCGGCCGCTCCGTCGATCACGATTTTTCCAAGTTCGGTCCCCTTCGCACGCAGATGCCGCGTCAGTGCGCGGGTATCGACGCCGTGAACGCCAGGGATCTTCTCCGCTCCGAGCCAGTCGCCGAGCGAACGCGACGCGTTCCAGTGGTGGTATTCGCCGTGGTAGTTGGCGGTGACGAGCCCTCGGATTTGAATTCTGTCCGATTCGAAATATCTCGGAATATTATCTTCGGTCGCGTGGGACGGCACGCCATAGTTGCCGATCAGCGGGTAGGTCAGGACGAGAATTTGTCCGTAGTACGACGGGTCGGTGATCGCTTCCGGGTAACCAACCATCCCGGTATTGATAACCTCTTCACCGGCGGCCGGCGTATGCGAGCCAAAAATAAAGCCTTCGAAAACTGCGCCGTCGCGCAGAACGATCGAGGCCTTTGTGGTTGCCTCGTTCAAGTCGAGGAACTCCCGTCGCAAAAATGTGCGTACAATGCGCAGTGTGGCCGATCCCGCTGACTGGACAAATCGAGCGCTCTCGGCCATCGGTGCCTGGGTTCGCAAACCATCTTATCGAACTTCGCGCCTCCGTGCAACGATCGCCAACGCGCCTCCGCAGAAAGTTATCCACAGTCGTACGGACGGCGTTTCATGAAAATCAAAATCTTTCTATCGGAGTGAGACTTCCGTGTATAATGTGCCGCTGAGAGGACGGATTGGTACGTCCTCCTTGGACGTTCCGTGTCAGAGGAGTCGTTATCAAAGCGCCGAAGTTCGTCGAGCACCCGATGTTCCGGCTCGCAGTGTTGCTGGTGTTGCTCTACGTATTCTTCGTAAGCATCAGCTTGATGGGTGCATCGATCAAGCTGTTCGGCAAAGGGTTTGCGGAGCGGTTGTTGGCGACGACGGCAAACCCGTTTATCGGGCTTTTCATCGGAGTGCTCGCGACCAGTCTCGTGCAGAGCTCGTCTACTACGACGTCGATGACCGTGGCGATGGTAGCGGCCGGCGCGCTCGATCTGACGCACGCCATTCCGGTCATCATGGGGGCGAACATCGGAACGAGTGTCACGAACACGCTCGTTTCCGCCGGGCACATCTCGCGTCCCGTGGAGTTTCGAAGGGCCTTCGCAGCGGCGACCGTCCACGACTTCTTCAATCTCATCGCGGTTGCGATTCTCCTGCCCCTGCAGATCGCGACGGGTTTTCTCAGCAAGGTCTCCCTTGCCATGGCGAACGCCTTTCAGGGGGTCGGTGGCCTGAAGTTCACGAGCCCGTTGAAAGCGATTACGAAACCCGCCGTGGATGCCGTCGGAGACGCGACGGGCGATAACAGCATCGCCATGCTGCTGGTCTCCGTCGTGCTCCTGTTCGTGGCGCTGAGATACATCGTCGTGATGCTGAAGTCGCTGATCATCGGACGCGTCGAGCTGTTTTTTACGAC
>JAPUJU010000070.1 GCA_027296025.1 bacterium | reverse complement strand
GATCAACCGGCATACATTTTTTTGCGCTGAAAAATCCTTCTGAGCCAGGCGCCGGCCATTCTCCACGATGCGTTGACACAGTTCATCGGACGTCAGCAACTCTTCGAGACAATCGGCCAGGCCTTCGTAGTCGCCCTGTCGAAAGACCAGCGCGGTCTCCCCGTGTACGATTACCTCACCCATCCCACCGACGAGTGATGCGACGACGGGCGTACCGGACAACCAGGCCTCAATCACGACGGTCGGTATCCCGTCGCGCAATCCCTGAACCGTTACCCGCGATGGCGCAACGAAGACAGATGCGTCGGCCAGATGCGCGGCGAGTTCCCGATGTTGAAAATAGCCTGGTATCTCGGTCCGGTCCCGGATCCCCTCCTCGCGAACCATGCTTTCCAGACGAAGCCGTTCGGGGCCTTCGCCGAGAACGCGCAGCCTGACGGGAAAACTCTTGCGTTTCAACAGGCCGACCGCCTTGATGAGCGCCCCGAATCCCTTCTTGGGCATCAAGTTACCCGCCGCCACGACGAGTGGCGGTGTCGGCAACGGGTGGCTCTTCTTCTTGGGTTCAAACTCGACGCTGATCCGTATCACGCGAAACTTCTCCGGGCTCACGTCCGGAACGAGTTCACGCAGGTGCGTTTGTCCGTCCTCATGAACCGCCACGACGAGGTCGGCGTCCCGCAGCTTCGTTTTTTTCAAAGGGTCGCGAACCGTCATCGGCCCCGAATAGATATCGAAGGCATGATACGTAACCGACATTCCGACTCCCATCATTTTTTTTCCGACCCATGCGATGGTTGCGGGTGACGAGCCAAAATTTGCGTGGAAATGACGTACCGAATGCCGGCTCGCGTCAGCGAGAATCGGCAGCCCCATCCAGAACGCGGCGAAATTTTTTGCCCAGTAGACCGGGTTCCTCAGGGAACGGGCGGTCAGAAGAAATGCGGCGCGCAGAAAACCACCCGGATATCGGGCGATCAAGTACGCGGCGCCTGAAAACATCCCCTTGTAGGACCAGCTGATGATGTCGCCGGGCACGTCCTTGATACGTTCGCGCTGTATGTTCTCGCCCCCACCCCGGTAGAACGAGTACACTCGTGTATCCGGCCGTTGCTGGAGCAGTTCGGCAACCTCATTGATCTCGAACGTGTGCCTGTATATATGAGAAGCGATGTACGCGATTTTCATTTCGCCCGGGATTATAGAAATTGCCCGAGCGCCGGTCAAGGACGGAGGATCGTTTTGCTCGATGGCGGCACCCTCCTCCAGCCGGCGTGAACGTTTGAACGCTTGCCAATCGATGAGGAATGCGGTTTGAAAATAACGATTGTGGCCAACCCCTGGGCAGCTCGCGGCCGTGGAGAAGCCTTCATTGCGGACTTCGAATCAGCGCTGCGGGAAGCGGGATTCCCCGCGGATGTCGTGATGACCCGCGGCCCGGGAGACGCAACCGGGCTCGCCCGGGAGTGCGCCAGGGGAAGTGATGTCGTCGGAATCATCGGCGGGGACGGAACGGTTCACGAGGTCATCAACGGCCTGATGCCGAATCCCCCTCCGATCGTCATCGTTCCGGCCGGCACGGGGAACGATTTTGCGAGCCTCATGGGATGCCCGACGACGCCCCGTGAATTCATAAAGGTCGTCGAAGACGGGTTCGGTGCGCGGATCGACATTCTCGATCTTGGCAGCTGTTTCTGCGCAAATAGTTGCGGGCTGGGTTTCGAGGGCCAGGTAAACCAGGTCAGCCACAGGATCACCCGGCTGAAGGGGTCTTTTCTCTACCTCGCGGCGACGTTTAGAGCGTTGGTCTCCCTTCGCACCCCGTGGTTCAAACTGCAAACGGCCGAAGGCGAGACCCTCGAGGGTGAATACCTGATGGTCAGCGTCGGCAACGGGAATCGCGCGGGCGGTGCATTCTACCTGACCCCCGACGCCTACCCCGACGACGGGCTGATCGACGTCTGCCTCGTGCGCCGGATGTCCCGCTTGAAAATTCTCGCGCTTCTGCCGAAGACGTTCAGCGGCAAGCACGTCACCCACCCGGACGTCACCGTGCTTCGGACCGGGCACCTGACGATCGAAACGGAAGGCGAGCACCCGATGCATATCGATGGCGAACTCATCCCCGTCGCCCCACCCCGGCTGGAGATTCGCTTGCTACCGAGGGTCCTGCCCGTACTGTGCAAACGGGATACCAGCAACCGGCTCCGAAGCAAGCCGGGGAAGATCCTCAGCGGCTAACGGTTTCCTGAAGGATTCTGTGGAGAAGAAAGAGTTGCGCCGGTGGTCGATCGATCCGGCACCAGCCGGTACGCGGCCCACCCGGGCACTCCCCCCTGCGAGCCGTGCATGATCGGGTTGTAGTGTACCCGCAACCCGCGCTCCAGCTCCTCGGTCCCGATGAACAGCTTGAGCACCTTCGCGTTGTCCATGAGCACGTCGATTCCCTCGTCGGCGAGGTACTCGGAAAGGCGGTCCGACCGCAGTGCGTCGAGTGCGCCACCGTTTACCTTGCCGTCCAGATTAATTACGCGCCTGTGAGAGAGATAACCGACGGCGCCACCCTGAAAGACGCCGATCGTTTCGTGCGGCGCCGTGTGTTCGTCCACCCAGCGGGCAACGTCATAGAACGGGTACACCGCCGTACTCCTGTAAGCCGACGTATACGCCATAGACAACAACGCGGCACCATAGAGCGCTACGGCGCCAATGGCCAGTTTCCGAAAAGTCGGGGTAAACGCCGGCAGCCTCCGGAGGGCGGCCTCGACAAAGAATGCCGCGTAAATACAGAGCACAAAATAGATCGGGTAATAGTAGCGGATGAAAAAGAACGCGCCGAAAACAACCAGCGAGTAGGAAGCGACAAGGAGGGCGCAGAACCAGAGCAGAAACCGTACTTCCACGATGCCCGCCGGCAACCACCGGCGTCGCTTCAGCACAACGAACAGAAAACCCGCCAGGACAAGGAGCCCGACTCCGCTCCCTATGCGTTCGACGACTCCTGCCGAGCCGAGCGCCATGTCCGCGCGTTCGATCGACCGGAAGGCGGGGTGGACCGGTGGCGCCAACTTGAGTACCGAGAACGAGTGCCGAACGTTTCGCCAGAGGAACGCGGCGTTCGGCTCGCCCCTGACGGCTTCACCGGTATCAATTTCATAGAACGGCGCGTAAGCGAGCGAGAGGTACCGTGTCGCGGTCCCGCTTTCCTGATACGGGCTTCCCGTCACCTTGACGTTGTACGCAAGCCACGGGCTGTAGACGACAATCGCGACAGCGATCGCTGCAAATACGTTGCCGAACGCGCGGGTTTGTCTCCTGCGCACCAGCAGCAGGTAGTCGAGGAGAATCACGAGGCCGAGTATCAACTCGTCGATTCGCGCGAGCGCCGCGAGCCCGACCAGGAGACCCATACGAATGAAGGCGCCGCGCGACGGTGAATCCGCGCAACGGATTCGTGTCAGATAAAAATACACGGACGCCGCGAAAAAGAAGAGTGCGAGCGAAGTCTCGAGCCCGTTCGCCGCCTGCCTGGTCACGACCGGTGACATGGCCCAGAAGAAGGTCACGATCGCCGCCGTCGTCTTGCCGGTGTACCGGCGGACAATGGCAAACAGAAAAAGTGCCGTGAGCGCGGTCAGCAATGCCGACAGAGTCAGCGCCACGTACACGGGAGCAACGAGGTTCGACCCGGACAGCCAGAAGACAGGCACGAGGATAAGTACGTACAGAGGCTGAAATCCGTTCGTGGCATGAGTCCCGTCAAAGGTCACACCCTGCCCGTTTGCAATGTTTTGGGCAATCTTGAACGCATAGAAACTGTCGTCGTAGAGGAAGCCGTTTTGCGCGAGTATGGAGAAATCCTGCCACACTACGGAAGTGTGAAACACGAGCGCAAGGAAGAACAGACCGATAGCGAGGGACCGGCTGGTGGGTGTTGGCATGTAGGGCACTCGTCCGTTAACAGTATCGTACTATCGTTTTTCCTTCTTTGGGAATCGGGAGTTTCGGTAGCACCGCTGATAATACCGCAATTCAACGGCATTGTCAATCCGCTTTGACAGTTCGGCCACAGAAGCGAGAACCCCCAACTCTTTCTGCCACCGACTGTTACAGACCTGAAACACCACCGGCATCCGTGTCAAGATGACGACACATCTTCACCGCCCGAGATCATCGGGCATGTCCATCGATTGAACATCGAAATTAACGTAACCGCGTTCCGAGAGTGCTTCGAGCAGGACCCTGGCGGCAGTAAGGTTGCCGGCACTGCTCGGGTGTCCGTCCACGAGAAAGTACTGGGGTTGCCTTGCCGCGGCTTCGCGAAACTCATCCAGCGGGTAGATAACGTCAATTCCGTGCGCGGCGCCGAACTCCTTCAGGCGCTGGTACGGCTTCGCACGATCGTAGCGGGTTGAATCCAGGCCGGTTCGTTGGTAGAGCACACGGCGCCATTCGTCGTCCACCTCGAATTTCAGCGGAAACGCGAACACGAGGAGCTTTGCACCGTCCTCGTCGCACCGTTCGGCGAACCGCTCGATGAGCGCCTCGGTCAGTCGCCACCCACGCTCGAACTCGGGACGGTATTCGCGTTCGTAAACCACCCAGTGAGACGGATAGTTTGGCATCCATTCCTCGTCCACACCCGAATCCGCAGCAACCGCGGCGATGCGCGCACGCCGTTTGTAGGTGAGGATGTCTATTCGCCTCTTGATGAAGACGAGGAACCGGCTGTGCTTGAGCATACTTCTGAAGCTGCGTTTGCCCTGGCTGGCCGGCGAGGCGACGTCGATCTTCACAAGACGCAGCGTGTCCGCTTCCAGAAAGAACCGCGGTTTCGGCGCCGATCGGAGCATCAGATGATCCAGGATGTTGTTCATGATATCGTTGGCAATCATTACGGTGAGAATTACGAGATCCGGACGAAGCCCGCGAGCAACCGTTTCGTAGTGGATCAGCTCCTGGTCGGTGCCCCACCCCGGGACGCTCGCGTTCAGCACTTCCGCTTCGCCTTCGAGTGCGCGGTTCATGATGTCGCTGAAACGCCATTTCGCATCAATACCGGTACCGAAAGTGAACGAATCCCCGATCACAAGGACGCGGGTCTTGCTCGGTTCCTTCTCCCACGAGAATTCGCGCTCGCGCATCCCGAAGGAGTTCACATCGATGACATAGTCGAAGTCGCGCATGTAATCGACGCTTCGCAAACGCGAGTTCGGCTTGAGGCTCCAGCCCAGATTCTCGTCGAAGTGGATAACGCGCCCGAGGTTTGGCGGTTGATAGACGATTCGCGTAACGGCCTCCGCTATCACGAAGACCCCGATAAGAGTGACGACACTCAGCAGAAGGCCCCGTCCGACCGAAGCGCCGAACCATCGCTTGCCCCCACGTTCCGTACTATTATAGAATGCGGCTGTTTTGCCCCTGGGCCCCTGGGGGTGTGGACACATTTCGAAACTCCGATTGAGGGTCTGCGCTGCGAGCCGGGCGAAACCGAATGAGCACGGGAACAAAGATCCTGGTATTTAGTGCCCTTTGCCTTATCTGGAGTTCCACCTGGATGATGATCAAGGTCGGGCCGGAAGATGCCCCCCCGGCTGACCGCGGTAGGACATCGCTTCATTATAGCATCTCTATAGCATCTCTGGTGGTTTTTGCAATCGTGAGGCTCCGGTTAGATGTTAGAACTTGATGAACGCCAAAACCTTGTGCAAAATCGCCGCATGAACCTGATTGGCAAGAATCTTGTGCTCGTCGGTGTCGCCGTCATCATCAGCTTTCTCATGGGCGAAGCCGTTATTCGTTTGCTGCCCGAGAGTATCGTGGCCGAGCTCGCCCCTGTTCAGCCGAAGCAGATCGATCTGACCGGCATACACCAGCCGAGCGATAATCCGCGACTCTTCTACGAAGCCATTCCCGGTGTCTACGACATCAACGAGGCCGGCTACCGCGGCACGGAATATCCGCCGCATAAACCGGACGGCGTGAAGCGAATCGTCGGCGTCGGTAACTCGACACAGTTCGGGATGGGCGTCGACGAATCGGACACCTACCTGAGGCAGGTCGAGGTGCTGCTAAACGCAGATGGGGGCACACCCGTCGAGGTCGTCAACCTTGCTGTCGGCGGATACAATACTCACCAGGAGCTCGAAATGCTCCGCACGCGTGGCTTTGGCTTCGAACCCGATCTCGTGATCCTCGGTTACGACCACAACGACCCGCGCCCAATTCTCGGCCGCAAACGCCCGCCGATACCGGACGATTACGGCGAGAATTTTTTGAGCTCGGAGCTGTTTCGTTACATCGCGCGCAAGTTCTACTCGCGACCACAGCTGCGTTTCGGCAACCGTGTGGATGGCTACATCAGCGGCGGCAAGTGCTGGGATGGCCATCTCGAAGCCCTGATCGACATCGCTCGAGAATGCCGTGAGCGTGCCATTCCGGTGCTCATCGTTATTTACGACGCGTGGATCCAGCGCGAGGAGAAGGAGAGCAGCAAGCACTACGCTGCGCTTCACGCCACACTCAATCCGCTGTGGTGGGATAACAGCTACTATGTGCTGGACTGTTACGACCTTTTTCAGGACCTCTTGCGTGAGCGTGGTTGGCAAGACACACAATCGATCTGGGTCAGCATCGAGCCACGTGACGGGCACCCCAACCCCGAAGGCCATCTGATCATTGCCAAGGCGATCATGGAGGTCATCGAGGAAAATGACTTGCTGCCGTAGTCGGCAACACCGCTTCAAATTCCGGGGCTCACTATGGTATGATCGACTCGCCGAAGGGTAGAGCTATCCAGCCGTAGACCCCACGACCGGCCGCAGAACCACGTTGAGCAAGAAATTCATTGAACTCGAAGCCAAGCTTCACAGCTTGGATCCCGACGCGGCGGACTCGACTGAGGGCGTCGATCTGCCGCTCGAAATGGCTTCCCAGCCCGTAACCGGCCAGTCATACCCGACTTTGACAATCCCGATTCTGGCCGCCCTCATGGGCTGGATTTTTCTCGGGGAAAAGGTTACATTTCAAATCATTATCGGCGGGGGCCTGATTCTTCTCGGTATCGCATTTGCGCTTTTCCCACGAACGAATGTCAAGAGGTTGACCGGTGCCAGGCCGTAGCCCCGCCATCGACCGCTGTGTAGATGCATTGGCACGTTCCCGCTCGGTCGTCGTGTCGACCGGTGCCGGGATTTCCAAAGAGAGCGGGATCCCGACGTTTCGGGATGCGCCGAATGCACTCTGGGCGAATTTCGACCCGGAAACCCTGGCAACCCCTGAAGGCTTTCGACAGAATCCGTCACTCGTGTGGCGCTGGTATGGAGAGCGTCGGAGTATGATCTCGAACGCTTCTCCGAACAAGGGGCACGAAGCGCTTGCTGAAATGGAGTCGATGTTCGAGGAATTCATGCTCGTCACGCAGAATATCGACAACCTTCACCGCCAGGCGGGTTCCGTAAATTTGATCGAGATACACGGCAATATTTTCAAGCACAAGTGTTTCGACGTTGGCCACCCGATCGACGAGTTACCGGACGACGATCGCGAACCACCGCGCTGCGAGTGCGGGTCAATGATTCGTCCCGACATCGTCTGGTTCGGGGAAATGCTTCCCGAGGAAGAGTTCGATCGAGCCATACGCGCGTTGCAGACATGTGACACCGCCCTGATCGTTGGAACATCCGGAACGGTTCACCCGGCCGCCGGTTTCGCATCGGTTGCAAAAGAGGCGGGAGCCACGCTCATCGAAGTGAACCCGGAGGAAACCCCGATTACAGAGATCGCGGATATCTTCGTACAGTCGACCTCTGCAAAAGCGTTGGAACAGATCGTACAATCGTTGAAAGAAACCCGCAGGAAATGAAGCGATCCAATTTCGTAATCTCTCTTGTTATCGGGGTGGCGATGGCCGTGTCCGTCGCGACGGCGTCCGCCGGCGTGATCTCAAATGTTCAGGTCAACCCGTTTACGATTTCGCCGAACGGCGACGGAATGAGTGACTCGACCGTTATCACGATTGACCTCGCGGACACGGTCGGCGCGGTCCACGTGCTGATCCTCGAGAAGGACCTGATGACCGTCGTGGATTCACTGGTCAAGGGGATCCCGCGTGGGGCGGGCACGCTCATAACGTCGTGGGACGGGACCGACTCGGGCGGAGTGACGGTCGCGGAAGACAGTTTTTTTGTTTTTGTGAGGACGACCGGCTTGCAACCGGCAGACTCAGTAACACTGAAGGTAAAGGTTGACCTGACGCCTCCGCAGGTGCTCATCACCAACGTGGACCCGAATGACTTCGCTCCCG
>JAPUJU010000007.1 GCA_027296025.1 bacterium | reverse complement strand
GATGACCTCATCGTTGGCCTGATCGCTTCGCCGCACCTGAATCTGCGTGTAGGCAAAGTTGTTCTTCCAGCTGAGCTCGACCTGCCCGGGCTTGACCGCCGCCGAGAGATTCGAGATGCACGCGTTGAACTCCTGAGTGAGGGGTGGGCAATCCGGACCCAACCCGGCGAATGTCAGCTCGTAGGAGAGGGCTCCGGGCGCCGCGGTCGCATCGACGAACTGGGGCGGGTCGGCCGGCGCGCTGGCGGCCAGCTCGGTCCCGTTCCGGACGACCCGCACGCCTGTCGGCACCACCGTGCCGAGCGTCCACGCGAGCTTGACCCCGGTCGCGTCTCGCTCGGCCGTGAGACCAGAGGGACAGCGGGGATCAAGCGTGGCGGCGTCAAAATGCGCTCGAATGCGCTCGGCCGAAAGCGCGGAGTCATAGAGGGCGAACTCATCCATCAGCCCTGGCAGAAAACGACTATTTTGCCAGGCGCCGACCTGTGCGCTTGCGATGAGTCGCACGGTCTGTGGGTTAGTGAAGCCAGGTGGATTAACACTGACTTCCTCTCCATTCATGTAAATCTTGACCAGCGCTTCCGCCTTGTCGTAAACGGACGCGATGTAGATCCACGTGTCGAACGGCACCGAGCCAGGGTCCGTATTGTGGTTGTTCGGCCCTCCGCTGTTGAGTGCAAATTCGAGAGTCGAGTTGTTCTTCAGATTGTAATGCAGCCATCCCGGCTGCCAGCCATCGGGTGAGAAGATGGATGTGCAACAACCGCCGGCCAGGGAACTCACGTTGACCCACGCTTCAATCGTGAGCTGATCTATCTCCAGATTCAGAGGGGCCATCTGCACAAACCCGGTCAAGCCATCGAAGAGAACGGCCCTGCCGATTCCGCCAGCGGCACTCGGCTGGTCGAACTGCAGACTTCCGACGTACATGCCGTGACGATCGAATCCCGAGGAATCCTCCGCCGGTCCAGGCTCGGTCTCCTCGAAGCGGTAGTACACGATCGGATCGTCCGACAGTACTTCTTCCTCGTAAACGTCGCCGTTCAACTGGGGAATGACGATCATACCCAGGAGGAGCATTCCGGCTGTGGAAGTACGCATGTGTTTCATGATCTCGTCCTTTCTTCTTCGGCCCGACGGAGCAGAAACGCGTTGACGCCATAGCACGACGAAGATTGCCCTCTTCATGATCCACCCCGTTTTCAGCGATGCGACTTCATGGGGCGTGGAGCCTCGACACCGACAACCCACTGGGATGATACCGGAATGGGGGGGGAAATGCACAGCCCGATCCGGGGTCCCGGGTCGGACGGAGAAGGAAAGCCCCGGTGGTCCCAGTTGTTGTTGGCGTGGCTTTCTTTTGCTCGATATCCATGCCTCGAATGCGATACATTCTCAGAGCCTTTCTCGGGACATCGGTCTGGGGTTCTGTGAGGAACTCGGGCCTTCAGAGTGCGACGCAGTATCAACAGGGTTCGTATCACAACGCAACGGAGCCGTTCTTTGAAACGAACAAACCAGATCACCGGCGGGCTTCTTCTGGCCCTCTTCGGCCTCGCCGGGCCGGTGAGGGCAGGTCTAGAAGACCTGGTGATCACCGAAGTCCAGTCCATCAACAATAAGACGATCACTGACGAGGATGGCGACTCCTCCGACTGGCTTGAGATCTACAACGACAGTGCTCAGTCGGTGAACTTGAATGGCTGCTATCTGACGGACGACCCGCTGAGGCTGAACAAATGGCGATTCCCGTTTGTCGCCGTGGAGCCCTTTCAGTTTCTCGTGGTCTTCTGTTCTGACAAAGATCGACGAAACGGAAACTCCGAACTGCACGCCAACTTCAAGCTCTCGAGTATCGGCGAGTTTCTCGCGCTCGTCGACACCGACGGGTCGACCAAGCTCTCATTCTTCGAACCGCAGTATCCGGAGCTTCCGGCCGATTTCTCATACGGCTCACGGATGAATGCGAGCTTCGAGAATCTGGTCGGGCCGACCACGCCGGTTTTCGCTCAGGTGCCAAACTCCGGACACTCCGCCGCAGCCTCCAGTCTCGCCTGGACCGAGTCCGGCTACGGCCAAGCGGGCTGGAATCCCGGTGTCATGGGGATCGGGTACGAGCGAAGCTCGGGTTACGACGCCATGATCGATATCGATCTGGAATCAGAAATGTACAACGTTAACACGACGGCGTGGATTCGCGTTCCCTTCGAGCTGGATGCCCCGGAGGATTTGAGTTGGCTGACCCTTCGAGTGAAGTTTGACGATGGCTTCATCGCCTACATCAACGGAGTGAAAGTAGCCGAGGGCAACGCTGTCGGTGCGGAAGGGATCTGGAATGCGAACGCCAGTGATGACCACTTGGACGCCGAGTCGGTGATCTTTCAAGAGTGGAGTTTTCCCAACGACGGGAAGCTCGTCAACGGCACGAATATTCTGGCCATCCACGGCTTGAACCGTTCGTCCACGAGTTCGGACTTCCTCATCGTTGCCGAACTGCAAGCGCTCGGTGGTGGCTCGCTCGACGATGACACTCGAGAGTTTTTCTCGCTGGCGACGCCTGGCTCCGGCAATGTGCCAGGTTCACCCTTCGTCTTACTGAAGCCCATTCTCGACCCACCCTGCGGGACCTTTACTGACAGCGTCGCGGTCACCGTTACGCCGGGCAGTGTCTTCCCGGGGAGCGAGATCCGCTACACCACGAACGGCTCCGTTCCGGGCACGGGCTCGATGCTCTACAACGGCCCGATTTCAATCGACAACACGATACACCTGCGCGCGCGGGTGTTTGATCTGAGCACCGGCGAAGGCGGACTGATCGCGAGTGGTACCTACCAGAAACTGGCGGTCTCGTCGAACTTGAACGGCATTCCCGCCCCGGACGGCTTTACCTCCAACCTGCCGATCATGGTGGTCGAGAACTTCGGTGCCGGCGGCATCCCCAGGCCAGGGGCAGTGATGCAAAAGACGCGGATTTCGGTGTTCGAGCGCGATCCGCTCACCGGGCGCAGCTCACTGTCGAATCCGCCCGACGTCTGTTTCCGGATGGGTATCCGGAAGCGGGGTCAGAGCTCGGCAGGATTTTCCAAACCGCAGTACCGCGTCGAGTTGCGCGATGAGAGTGACGAGGACCTCGACTATCCGCTGCTCGGCCTGCCCTCCGATTCGGACTGGGTGTTCAACGGCCCGTATGTGGACAAGGCGCTGATCCGCAACTCGCTCGCCTTCGAACTCGGCCGGGAGATCGGCATAGAGGCGCCGCGCACGAAACACTTCGAGATGTTCCTCAGCACCAACGGTGGCGTTTTGACATCTTCTGAATACGTTGGCGTCTACGTGCTGATGGAGACGGTCAAGCGGGGTAAAGACCGTGTCGACATCGAAAGGATGAGCCCGTCGGAAAATAGCGACCCCGAGGTCACCGGTGGCTACCTGCTGCGCTTCGAGCCCTCGAACATCGTTCCCGATAGTATCGAGGCCACCAGGTGGAAAGCGGTTGAGATCCTGGATCCAGACCCACCGACGCAGCAGCAGCGCGACTACATCGGAGGCTATCTGGATGATTTTGCCGCCACCTTGAACTGGACACACGGCTCTGGACCGAACAACTCGGTGGCGATCAACAACGACCCGCTCACCGGCTATCCGGCCTACATCGACATCGACTCGTTCGTGCATCTTTTGTTGATGAACGAGCTGTTGCGCGACCAGGACGCCTACGTGCGCAGCGATTACATGTTCAAAGATCGGGGCGGCAAGCTGCACAAGGGGCCGATGTGGGACCTTAACTTGAGCGTCGGCACGGGCTGTTGCTTCGACAATAGGAACACCTCCGGCTGGCAGTACGTACACGGCTACAACCGCGGAAGTCGGAACTCGCACAATTATGAGCCTGATTGGTTCGTGCCCTTGCTGAGGGACCGCGATTTTAGACAACACTGGATCGACCGCTGGGGCGAGTTGCGTCGCGACGGTGTGCTCGACACCACCGCGCTCATGGACCGCATCGACGCCCAGGCCGACCCCTTGGTCGAGTCCGCCGTACGTAACTTCACAAAGTGGAACAACCTCCGCAGCAGCTCCGTCAACGGCTTCGGGTCGCCGTCGACCTCGACATGGGCACAGCAAATCGATGAGGTCAAGACCTGGTTGACACGGCGGACGGCGTGGATCGACAGCCAGTTCCCGCGCTTACCGCTATTCGACCGCTCGGCAGGCCCGATCGATTCGGGAGATTCTGTCCGGATTTCCGGTACTGGTGGGACGATTTACTTTACTCTAGACGGCTTGGATCCACGGCTTCCAGGTGGCAACGTTGCGGCCGATGCCACGCGATACACCAACGCCATCGTAATGACTGAGAACACTCGTCTCGTCGCGCGCATTCGAATCAGTTCTACCGAATGGTCAGCACCGACCGCAGCGACCTACGTGATCGAGACGCCGGCCCTCGTCGTCACCGAATTGATGTACCACCCAAGAGACCCGGCCGAAGGCGGCTCCTACAAGGATGATGACTTCGAGTTTCTCGAGTTGATGAACGTGGGCTCCAATCCAGTGGACATGGAGGGTTTCCGTTTTGCGGAGGGTATCGAGTTCGTCTTCACTACCTTCGAGGATGAAACCGACGCGATTCTCCAGCCGGGCGAGCGTCTAGTCATCGTAAGCAACCTCGACGCCTTCCGCGACCGCTACAACACGGACGGCGTGATTATCGGAGGCGAGTATGGTGGCAATCTTGACAATTCGGGTGACATAGTTGTCTTTGAGGGCGCTCTTCGGGAGCCTATTCAGAACTTCGGCTTCAGCGATGAGTGGTATTTCAATACCGACGGCTTCGGGCTGTCGCTGTCGATTTTGGATCCCTACCAGAGCTCGAACTGGGGAGCCCAGGAGTCCTGG
>JAPUJU010000069.1 GCA_027296025.1 bacterium | reverse complement strand
CGTCTTCGATCGGCGTGATCCCGGGTGATGTTTTCTCGATGTCCTGAAAGAACGGAGGCTCTTGAATATAAGTATTGTCCTCGCGCCAGTCATATCGGCCAGACGACGTCACTGCGATTTCGTTCCATTTCTTGTTGCCCTCCAAAACGTCGGCATACCGGGTGCGAAAATCTTCTGTCTTCACGACCTTTCCGACCAGGTCGTTGATTTCCTTCTGGCTCGGCCAGATGTCACGGAGGTAAACATCGTTGCCATCGCGGTCTTTCCCCAGGGCGTCGTGCTCAAGGTCGATGTCCACCGTGCCCGCGAGTGCGTACGCAACGACGAGCGGCGGGCTTGCGAGGTAACTGGCCTTTGTGAGCGGATGCACACGCCCCTCAAAGTTCCGGTTGCCGCTGAGAACCGACGACGCGACGATCTCGCCTTCGTTGATGGCCGTCTCCACCGGCTTGGGGAGCGGCCCGCTGTTCCCGATACATGTCGTGCACCCGTAGCCGACCGTAAAGAACCCGAGCTTCTCGAGGTACTCTTCCAGCCCCGCGGCGCGATAGTAGTCGGTCACGACTTTCGAACCAGGAGCGAGGCTTGTCTTGACATAACTCTGAACCGACAAGCCTTTTTCGCACGCGCTTTTCGCGAGCAACCCGGCAGCAATCATCACGGACGGGTTCGACGTGTTCGTGCAACTCGTAATCGCCGCGATCACGGTCGCACCATGCCCGATTTCAGCGTGACCGTTCTGTGTGACGGTAACCGTTTTCGACAGCTCCGAATCCTTCAGGCCGAACCCGCCATCGGCTGCAGCCGACGTCAGCGATTTCTGAAAGCTCCCCTTCAGTTTACCGACCGACACCCGATCCTGCGGACGCTTCGGACCAGCGAGGCTCGATTCGACGTCGCCAAGGTCGAGCTCGACATCGTCAGAGTACCGGGGCTCGGGTGCATCCGGTGTAAAGAACAGGCCCTGCTCCTTCATGTACCGCTCGATCAGATCGACCCGCTCCTCGTCACGCCCCGTCACGCGGTAGTATCGCAGACTCTCTTTATCCACGGGGAAATACCCCATCGTTGCGCCGTACTCCGGTGACATATTTGCAATAGTCGCTCGGTCCGGCAGGCTCATCGACACGAGTCCCTTTCCGTAGAACTCCACAAACTTTCCAACCACGCCTTTGTTACGGAGTATCTCCGTGACGGTCAGGACGAGGTCCGTCGCGGTAACGCCCTCGCGAAGCTCCCCCGTCAACTTGAAACCTACCACGTGGGGAAGCAGCATGTAGATGGGCTCACCGAGCATCACCGCTTCCGCTTCGATGCCGCCAACGCCCCAGCCGACCACTCCCAACCCGTTGATCATGGTCGTATGGCTGTCCGTCCCGACGAGGCTGTCCGGATACGCAACGCGCTCGCCATCCTGTTCGGAGGTAAAGACCCCCTGCGCGAGGTACTCGAGGTTCACCTGGTGAACGATGCCCGTTCCCGGTGGAACGACCGCAAGGTTCTCGAACGCTTCCTGCGCCCACTTGAGAAGCTCGTAACGCTGCTGGTTCCGTTCGAACTCGCGCTCGATGTTTGTCTGAAAGGCCATCTTCGTCCCGAACGCGTCCACGATAACGGAATGGTCGATCACGAGATCGCACTGCACCTGAAGGTCGATCTTGCGGTAATCTTTCCCGAGCCTGTCCATCGCGGACCGAAGCGCGGTCAGGTCGACGACCGCGGGTACCCCCGTGAAGTCCTGCAAAACTACGCGCGCCGGCTTGAAGACCACTTCTTCTTGTTTTTCGGGAGCTGGTTGCCACGCGAGAATTCTCGCCACGTCTTCACCGGTCACGCGAACCCCGTCAATGTTCCGGAGGGCGCTCTCGAGCAGAACGCGGATCGAGTACGGAAGCTTTTCGACATCGCCACCGCCCAGCGTGCCCAGGCTCGGGAGATGGTAGAGCACAACATCGCCCGACTTCGTCTTGAGTGTTTTTTTGAACTGTTTTTTGTCGATCTTCACGGAGCCTCCTCTTTCTGTTGGTATTATAACGAAAGGCCGCTATTTTTGGAACAGGAGTTCACCGCGAGAATGCGCCTCGCCTATAGTCGCAAGAAGATCGGGCTTTCGGAAGCCACACTCGGGACATGGATTATCGCCTCATGCTCATGAAAACGACCTGGAACGCCGGCCGACTCGCGCTAACTCTGCTGGCCACTCTGTTTTTCACGGAGGCAGGCGCCCAACAACCCGTTTTCCCCGGCGCGGAAGGGTTCGGCGTCAACACACCGGCGGGCAGGGGCGGCCATATCTTCTACGTCACGTCGCTAGCAGACAACGGGCCCGGAACGCTGCGTGAGGCCATCAGTCACCCGCTTCCACGCCGGATCGTCTTCGAAGTGTCCGGCGTGATCGTGCTCAATTCACGCCTTTTCATTCGCAATCCGTACGTCAGCGTGTACGGCCAGACAGCACCACCGCCCGGGATCACGTTGAAGGGACACCCCGTTTTTGTTCAGACTCACGATGTGCTGATTCAACACCTACGCATTCGGATCGGCGACGATCAGCCGGTCGTCAACATGCAGGCGCAGAATATGGATGCCATCTCCGTCCTGGCCCCTCCCTCCCTTCGGTACTCCTACCCGGACACGATCGGGACATACAATGTCGTGATCGACCACTGCAGCACGAGCTGGACGATCGATGAGGCAATCAGCTGTTTCGATGTCAGTGATGTGACGTTCAGCAACTGCATCTTCGCCGAAGCGCTCGACGCCAGCAAGTACGTACCGGAGCCTCACAGCATGGGGCCCTTTACGGGAAGATCGAAGCACCTCGCGTTCGGGAACAATCTCACAGCACACATTGCGTCACGAAACTTCAAGTTTGGTGGCGGTACGGAGGTCGTCTGCTGGAACAACGTGATCTACAATTCACGCTGGATCGGAATCGAAGTCGAAAACCTGGACAAGCGAACTCCGCCCGTTGCCAGTATTCTCGCGAACCTCGTGCGACAGGGACCGGACAGCCGTAAAGGCACACGCTACCCCGTGTGGATCAATCGCGTGACAGAGAAAGCTCGCGTGTATGTCGACGGCCATCGTTGCGACTATTACGATGGCGACCCATGGTCCTGCGTAAACCAGGACAGCAGTGCCGCGCTGGCCCGAGTCGACGAGCCACCCATCATGTTCAACCCGATTACGGTAAGACCTCAGGAGCAAGTACTGGACTGGGTCCTTCAGAATGCCGGCGCCTGGCCAGCCATGCGGGATGCGGTAGACAAACGCATCATCCGTGAAGTAAAGTCGAGGACCGGCAAGATCATCAACAGCCAGACCGAAGTCGGGGGTATGCCGGAGGTCGCCGAAAACAAACGACGCCTTAAAGCACCGAAAGACAGGAAAGCGTTTGCCGGGTGGTTGCGATCATATACGGAAGCAGTGGAAAAGGGAAACTGACTGCCGGAAGGGAAACCTGCCGAAGTGAAAAGACGATTGACACTTATCGTGGCCGGGGCCTGTCTGTCCGTGGTTCTTTTTGCACTCGCGAAAGATGCCCGAGCGATCCCGCGGTATTCGGCACGATACGAGCAGAATTGCAACCTCTGCCATGCGAATCCGACCGGCGGCGGTTTGAGAAACCTCTACGCGACGAAGTTCATCATCCCTGACGAGCTGACGAGGAAACGTCTGGATCCTGAAGTGCTCGCCGGAATCCAGCCGGACCTGACGGACAACCTCCTGATCGGCGCCGATTTCCGAACGATTCATTTCTACTCGGACGAGAAGGCAAAATCGTTGAACTTCTTTCAAATGCAGGGCGACATGTATCTCAACTTCCAGATGGGAAGCAAACTGTCGCTCTACTTCGATTCCGGTATGAGCCAGAAGTTCGAACTCTTCGGCCTGGGATACTACCTGCCCTGGAACGGGTACCTGAAGATCGGTCGCTTCACACCGGATTACGGCTGGAAATTTACCGACCATACCATGTTCGTGCGTGAGTACCTTGGATTCTTTTTTCCGCCGAGGCACACGGATGTCGGCGTGGAAGCCGGAATCTACCCCGGGAATCTGCTTATCACGACGTCGGTCGTAAACGGCAACGCCGGCTCGACCTTCGACGAAAACCAGAAAGTCGGTGCAATCGGACGTGCGGGATACCGGTTCAACCTGCTTGGCACGGGCTTCGTGGTCGGTGCATCGGGCTCCACGAACCCGACGAGCACGGCGATCAAAGATGCGGCCGGTGCGTTCTGGTCGTTCAACTGGCGGGGTCTCACGTGGCTGGGCGAAGTCGACTGGCTGCGTGAGAATTCCGAGCCGGGAGACAACAACACGACGAGTTTCGTCGCCTCGAACGAAATCACGTATCTGTTCACGCAGGGCCTGGATATGA
>JAPUJU010000068.1 GCA_027296025.1 bacterium | reverse complement strand
CCGGCCGGGACGTCACGTGATTCGAATTCTTCCGGCGCTCGATCCGCCGGGTGACGTCGGTGACAAGGAAGAGCTGGCGCGCGTTCTCACGGCGGAGTGTTCACGCGCGATTGAAGATCTCGTTCGCTTCGATCCGAAGCAATGGGTATGGTTTCACAGGCGATGGCGTGAGCCGGAGGCGGGGGTGACGTATGCGACGGTCAACTAGGTTTGTGTGGTGTTTTCTGGCGGCGGCTCTTGTTTCGTCGTGCTCAGAGGAGCCGGCTAGAAACGTCGCGGTCGGTGGAGAAAAACAAGTTGCGGACGAAGTTTTTACAGACTTTGTGACACAGGAAAGTGATAGTGGTTTTGCGCAGTGGAAACTCACCGCGCCAAAGGCAAGTCGCTTCAAGGAGCAAAAAACGGTTTTTCTGGACAACCCGAGAATCGATTTCTTTGACAAAATGGGCAATCTAAGGACGACGTTGATTTCCGACGCGGGTGAGTACTCGGAAGAGTCGAAGGACATGCTGGCTATCGGAAACGTCGTTGTAAAAACCGTCGATGGCGATGTACTCGAAACGGACAGCCTGGTGTGGATGTACAAGCGCGACCTGATCGTCACCGAGGCGTTTGTCACGCTGACCCGGGGAAGAGATGTCGTCACGGGGTACGGTCTTGAGTGTGATCCCAAGCTTGATATCGTCGACATCAAGCGCGACGTCAAGGCGCTGATCATCGACGATGAAAGCAATTTAGAGGAGTGATGTGGCAATAGCAGTCGGTAGTAGAGTTAGCATCCAGACCCGGAACCTTGTCAAGATGTACGGAAAGCGTCGCGTCGTAGACGACGTAAGCATCCAGGTTGACTCGGGCGAAATCGTCGGGTTACTCGGTCCGAACGGCGCCGGAAAAACCACGACGTTCTACATGATCGTCGGGATGATCCGGCCGACGAAAGGGACGATTCTCTACGGGGACCGGGAAATCACCTCCGAGCCCATGTACAAACGGGCCAGGACGGGAATCGGTTACCTGCCCCAGGACCCGTCGATTTTCAGGGGGCTGACTGTTGAGAACAACCTGATGGCGATTCTTGAGACCCTGCCGCTGAGCAAGAGCGAGCGGAAGGAGCGTGTGGAATCGCTGCTCGAGGAGCTCGATATCTCCCACATACGCAAAAGTATGGGATCTAATTTGTCGGGTGGAGAGCGTCGAAGGGTGGAAATCACCCGGGCGCTGGTCACCGAACCAAAGTTTATCCTTCTGGATGAACCGTTTGCGGGAATTGATCCGATTGCGGTATCGGATTTGCAACGTATCGTGAAAAAGCTCAAGAATCGGGGCCTGGGGATCCTGATTACGGACCACAATGTCCGCGACACCCTGAAGATCACAGATCGGTCGTACGTCATGTATGAAGGCGGTATCAAGCGTTCCGGAACGGCGGACGAACTGGCGGATGATGCGGAAGTTCGCGAAATCTACCTTGGAGAGAACTTTGAGCTATAGAGCGAAAAGAGCCCAGTGGGCGGTTGACTTATGGAAATGAAGATCGGTCTGCATCTAAGACAAAGACAGCAGCTCGTCATGACACCGAAGCTGCAGCAGGCGCTGAAACTGTTGCAGATGCCGGCGCTCGAACTCCAGCAGATGCTCAAGCAGGAGATCATAGAGAATCCCATGCTCGAGGAGATTGACGAGTACCTGGAGATTCAGGAGGAGGAAGAATCCCGGGATGCGCAGGTGAAGAAGGATGAGTCCGGTGAGGAAAAGGAGCCTGGCGAGGACGGGAACAACAACGAGGACGTCGATTGGGCGGAGTATTTTCAGAGCGGTTTCGAGATCGGGTATGGGCTCGGCGAGGAGACCCAGGAAGAATTCTTCGAGCGCGTTCCCGTTGCCAAGCGATCGTTCACGGACCTGCTCATCAGCCAGCTTCGCATCGCGACGGACGATGAGGAGTCGATCGAGATCGGGGACTACCTGATCGGTAGTCTCGACGAAAGCGGTTATCTGACGTGCGAGCTGGCGGAAGTTGCCAGCACGTTCGACGTCGCGACTGAGGAAGTCGACCGGATCCTCAAAATCATTCAGACGTTCGATCCCCCGGGTGTCGGTGCAAAGAATCTTCAGGAGTGCCTTCTCATTCAGCTGGACAACCGCGGCCTGGAGGATTCGCTCGCCGCAACGATCATTCGGGACCACTTCAACGATTTCAAGCAGAAGAAGTACCCGGAGATCAGCAAGAAGCTGAAAATTCCGATTCAGGAAGTTCAAAGCCAGTGCAAGGTGATCAGCACGCTGGATCCCAAACCGGGCCTCGAGATCACAGCCGGCGATCCGCAGTACGTGATTCCGGATCTTGTCATGGAAAAAGTCGGCGAAAAGTACGTGATCTACTTGAACGACAAGAACATTCCACGTCTGCGGATCAGCCAGGCGTACCAGGACGAGTTGATGAAGGGTAAGCACGAGGGCGACAAGGCGACGAAGGAGTTCATCCAGTCGCGCATCAAATCCGCGAGGTGGCTCATCCAGACGATCGAGCAGCGCCGGAGAACAATGGTCAAGGTGATGGAGTGCATCGTAGAGAAACAGCTCATGTTCTTCGAGAAGGGGACCGCGTTTCTTAGACCCCTGACGCTCCAGCAGGTTGCGAGCGAGATCAACATGCACGAGTCGACGGTGAGCCGGGTGACCACGAGCAAGTACGTGCAGACTCCCCGCGGCGTTTTCGAGCTGAAGTTTTTCTTCTCCAGCAGCCTCGGAACCATGGACGGCAACGAGATCTCCGCGAAGAGCGCCAAGGATAGGATCCGGCGCATCATCGAAGACGAGAATGTGTTTAATCCATTGAGTGACCAGAAGATAGCGGACATACTCCGGGCAGACGGGCTGAACATCGCGCGCCGGACCGTCGCCAAGTATCGCGAGCAACTCAACATTCTTCCGGCTCGTATGAGAAAACAGTATTAGGCGGGCAAAAGGGCCTTGGTTCGCTCGTTCCGGTTCGCTATACTGTTAATAGACAAGTACCTCCGCGGATTTTGCGGGCTCGACTCCGAGACGGCAAAGTGGTCAAGCACATCGCCAATAGCTCCCAGAATTCTTTCCAACAAGGTTTCAAAGACTTTCTATACTTATTTCGGTCATCCGCTGCCGAACGTGCCCGGTTGCGTGAGGGTGGCCTCTTCCACGGCAGTGCGGGTTGTTGTTTACAGAGAGGTGAGCAATGAATATTTTCGTTACTTCTAGGCATTACGAGCTGTCAGCTGATCTGAAACAATACGCCGAATCGAAGATTGAACACCTTTCGAACTTTTTTGACCAGATCGTTAACGCGCACGTGATT
>JAPUJU010000067.1 GCA_027296025.1 bacterium | reverse complement strand
CGGGTACGTCCTATCGACAAGTTCCAGGGCCTCCTCTATGCTTCTTGCGTGGCCGCACACATCCAGGGCTGTGTGCCTCGATATAAGGGCATCGAGTCCCTCTCGAACGAAGGGATGATCGTCGACGATCAGTATGCGGTGAGGTTCTGGCTGCGTCGCCCGGTTTTCATTCATTATTGTCATTCCTTTGAGGAAGCGTGCACGTTACGACTGTCCCGGAACCATTCGATGAAGAGACGGTCACGTCCGCGCCGATGACTTGTGCGCGGTACCTCATGATCTGCGTGCCCAGTCCCGGCGCATCGTTTTGCCGGATGCCCGTTCCGTTATCCGAAACCGACAAACTCAAACCCGTGCGATTCTGGCACAGCGTCATATGGATCCGTGTGGCCCGGGAGTGTTTCAACGCATTCGTGATCGACTCCTGGGCAATTCGAAAGAGGTGGGTCGCCGTCCCGTTGTCGGCGACGAGCACCGGTTCGGTACATTCGAACGTGCATTCCACCTTACCGATATCGTGAATACTGTCCGTCAGATCGGTCAGCGCCGCCATAAGGCCCTCAGCCGAAACCTCGACTGGAATCAGTCCCTTGGTCAGGGTGCGTGTCTGACTAAGAGCGCGTTCGATGCCGTCGGCGATACGAACCGCCGCGCTGGTCTCCGGCGAACCGGTTTCCTTCAGCGCCTCTGCGAGGCTGCGCGCGAGGCAGCCGAGCCCCGTCAGCTCCTGCCCCGTCACATCGTGAAACTCCTGTCCGATGCGCCGCGCTGCTCACGTTCGGCCACCTTGAGCAGCACCTCCTGCAGGTTTCGGCTCTCCGTTACATCCTGAACAACGGTGTGCGCGCCGAGAACCCTGCCGTCCGCGATAAGGGGCAGGTAGCTCACGATAGCGATTAAATCTTTGGGTGGCACCGAGGCCGTCTTGCCCCGAACCTCGAAGGCGAGCCGCGGCTCGCCGGTCTCCATGACGCGTCGGTAGATCGGCTCTATCGTTGGCGCTATTTCAGGGATAATTTCCGAGAGTGTCCGGCCAATGTGGGCTTCCACGGATGGACCATTGATCGCCGCGAGGCGCTCGTTAATTCGAACGAACCGCAGCTCGGTGTCCATGAAGGCCAACCCGACCGGCGCGTGATTGTAGAGCTGCTCGAGCTGGATGCCGGCAATTCTTGATGATTGATTCTGTTGTGTCATGAGGGTGGCCGAGTGTCGGACTAGTCCGCTTACGACTTATCATGGCTGAGAATACCACAAAAACGGAGAGATTCCAAATCCCACCGTCCGGCCCTTCGGACGGGTGTTACTTCTTGCGTGTAGCCCCTTCGGTCCGCGATACGGTTCTCAACGCCGCTTCTCGTCAGTGCTCGTTGGGGTGTGCCGTTAGTTCTTGTCGTCGACGAACTTTTCCTTCCAGTGCGTTCCGTCGCAAAACGGCTTGTTTCTGGATGCCCCGCACCGACACAGAGTGAAGTGCTCGGTCGATGCGCCCTCGCCCCACTCGGTGTCCGTAAGTTCCGGTCCACCGGTGATGACGTATGGTCCGTTGGGCGCGATGAAAATCGATGGACCGCCTTCACGGTCGCGGTGTTCCAATCCTTTGAACGTGTAGCTCAGCGATCCCGATGGGCACTTGCGAATGGTTGCGATGATATCGTCGGTACCCGCTGCATCCGGGTTTATCCACGGCTCTTCCTTGAGCTTGAACACAGACGGAAGGCCATCCGAGCATCGGCCCGCGTGGGCACAGATACCCCGATTGTCGTGAATCGTGATTTTGTCTCCGGCATACTCGTCGCGCTTGTTTTCGACGCGTTCTTCCAGCTTTGCGGAAGAAAAACCAATACTGGCGTGGGTGCCATCACAAAACGGTTTGTTCTCAGATTTACCGCACCGGCACAGCGCCATCTGGGGTTTCGTTTCAACCGGTCCCCTGCGATTACTGAAGGCCGTCAGGCCTTTCACCATGTAGGGTCCGTTCTCTGTCGGCGTAATCGCCGGTTTATCCTTATCCGAACTCACTCGAATCCTCCTTGGTTTTCTGCAAGCCGCTTCGGTGAACCACACCTCGCGAAACCCTGACGATTTATATTCCAACCCCCGCGTGATTCCCGTTAGCGTTGTGGTACCGCCAGACTGTGGTCAGTGGCATCCCATCCGGTCTGCATGTTGGGCGGCAAATGTCCGACGTCGCCCACGGCCAGTACTTTGAACGTATTGTCTGCATTAACGCGTATAACGGTCACGCTGCAGTTTCCCACAGACATTCCGAGCCACGCAAGCGGATCGACCCCGAGGGCACGGGCAACGAAGTATCGAATGACGTTTCCGTGCGCCACAATGAGGTCGCGCTCATCTCCGTTTTTTGATGGTACAAAAAAATGCGCGAACGCTTCTTCGAGTTGCTCCTGACACGCTTCGACCTCACTCGCCTCGTCCTCGGCCATCACATCCTCTCGCCAGGTCGGCGGAATACACTCGCGGAGTCGCTCAGTCTCGATCAACTCGAGTTCCGGCATGTCCTCGTCGATGACATACGCCGTCTCGCGGGCCCGCGTCATCGTGCTCGAATAGAAAGCAGTAAACGGATGGGGAAGCGATTGGAGACGATCGGCCAAGAGGCGTGATTGCGCGACGCCCAGCGGCACGAGCGCCTTGCCGACGTCGGGGTCGCGTTCATCGTTGTAGTCGTAGTAGCCGTGGCGGACGAGGTATAGGTAGCGCATTCCCTCTGCCGTTGCATCGGCAACCGGGAGTCCGCATACGACGAAAATCGCCGCCGCGAATATTTTCCGTTCGCTCAATCGCATGGTTTTCCGAGGAATCCTCGGTATCGAATCATCGTGCGCTGTTCGCTTGCGTTTTTTGGGCGTCGTCGCTCCCGATATTCATGCTCAGGGCTGCGCCAGTTTGTGAAAGACCCACGCGACAATAATCAGGAACACACCGCCCACCACCAAAACGATATTGAGCGACAGGACCACCGTACCCAGCGTAAATGTGATCTCGGTCGAGTCGAAGGGAAGCGGTATCTGCGGGTAGTTGGCGGCTCCGCCGACGAGCAACATCAAAAGGCCAATGATAAAGATACCCGATCGTATCATTGCGAGATCCTGTCTAAACGCAATGCAAACGCCTGTCCCTACTGCCTTCATCATAAGCGTGGGTGAGACGTAGATGCAAGATGGATCGAGGAGACTTCCGCCGGCGCGTTATCACTCATCAGGAGAAGGATTTACCTCGGCAGGGAAAATACCACGAGGTACTCAAGGTCGCTCGAGGGAGCACTCGGCAATCAGCTGACAAGTGCGCGGCGAATTCGTGTGATCTCGGCGGGTCCGACGCGACAGCAACCGCCGATGCAGTTTGCACCCAGACGAACCCATTCCTTCGATGCATTCGGAATATCCGTAACCGCACTGCCGAACTTCCATGTCTTGCTCGCTGCGTCGAAGCGTTCGCCCGAGTTCGGGTAGACGATGATCGGTTTGCCGGTCACGCCGCGGAGCTCTTTGATCAATGACGCAATGAACTCCGGCGCAGTGCAATTGACGCCGATAGCGGCTATGCGATCTTCCGCGTCGCATTGTCGCGCTACGTCGGTGATGGCGGTTCCGTCGCTGATGCGTTTGATGTCGCGGCAGCTGAATGTCATCCACGCCGGGGGACCGGGTGTCGCTCGAAGAAGTTTCAACAGAACGGTTGCTTCCATGCGGGAGGGAATCGTCTCGCAGGCGAGGACGTCCGTATCGGTGTCGGAAAGCACCTTCAAACGCTGCGCGTGAAACGCCTCGAGTTCCTTCTCTCCGATGGTGTAGTCGCCGGTGTACTCAGAGCCGTCCGCCAGATAGGCGCCGTACGGGCCGATACTCGCCGCAACGAGGGGTTTCTGGCGGGCCGTGCGATTCACGGGGTTCGCCCAGAACTCCTCGCGCGCCTCGGTCCCGAGGCGAACCGATTGCTGGAGTAACGCGACGGCCTGCT
>JAPUJU010000066.1 GCA_027296025.1 bacterium | reverse complement strand
TGTGCGACACCGACGTACCTCCTCCCCTCCTGTGGAAGGGCGCTCGAAACAATCGGCCGAAAAAGCCAAAAGCCAGAGTCTGTGTCACCAGCCGCCACCTGTGACCGTCAACCCGTCAACAAGTGGAACTCGCCGCCAGCGCCGCGTTCTTGGTACAATCTGGGCGTCTGAGCGGCTCCGATGGTGGGGCTTCTCTACAAAGCGCGGAACTCTTTACAAACCGCGCATTGTGACAAAAGTCCACCGCAGAGGAGATTGACCTATGAAGGCGAAATCCGTGAACGTTGTGACAGCGTTGATGTTCGTAGGCATCTTGTTCGTGCGGGTGCCAGCAGCCGGCGAAGAACCGTCTGGCCTCGCGAAGAAGGCCGATTCCGTGCGAGCAACGGCGGCCGAGATGAATTTCATGAAGATGCCCTGGGTCACGGATGTCTTTGGCGCGTTTCGAATGGCCGCGGATGAAAAGCGACCGGTCTTTCTCTACCTTGTAACGGGGGATCCTCTGGACGACTGCTGAACGTTTGCGCGCATGTTCCGTGAGAACGTGCTGGTTCGGGACGACATCATCGAGCGCATCGCGGGCACCATGATTCCCTTGGCGCTGGACTACCAGAAAGTCATTAACCGCCGAAGTAAGGAATCGCAGTTTCTCTTGCCGTTGATGAAGAAGAAGAAAGGTGACAAGCAGGGAGTCTGGATCTTCTCTCCGAAGGGGAAGGTCCTGGGAGGCCCCTTGTCGGGATTCGGAAACATGGTCCAAAAGACCAAGGGCCTTGTAGAAAACGCCTTGAGGCACTTTGGACCGGTCACAGCCCGCAAGAGGAACGTCGTTGCAACACATCCCTATCGTGGGAAGGGGGTGAAATCTGACGGTAGCGTCTGCCTCGCTGAGTATGTCCGGCGACGAGATGGAAAAAGGATCAGGAGCCCGGTCATTTCCAGCGTGGTCCTTTCAAAGAAAGACTTCAAGGCGTTCGCTCCCGAAAAAGTGGCAGACGGGGCGGAATGGACTCTGCCGAACTCGGTTGCGAAGAGACTGTGTCGCATCGCCTCCCCCATGTGCTACCAGCACGCGCCGCAACCGGATTGGGTCAAAAGCGTCACCCTCAAGGCCAGGATCCGGACGATCCGGAACGGCGTGGCGGAGCTGCTTTATGAAGGACAGATGTCATCGGAGCGCATCATGAGGAACGGAAAGATCCTCTCGGAGCAGGAACTCACGCTCAAGGGAGAAGGGGTCTACGACATCGGTGCCGGGAGGATGCAGTCCCTGCTCATCGTCGGATCGGGAACTTTTCGTTGGCCAGAGGAGGCCCCGAGCAAGACGGTTCTGTTCGATGCGTTGGTCGAGTGGGACGTGGATTCTCCTGAATCGACGATCAGTTCACCTGCTCCCCTGGGCGCGAACGCGGCTGGCAAGATAACGAAACCTCGTGGGAGAAAGAGATGAGACGTTCTCTGATTTGGATCCCAATTGTGTTGGGAGTGGTGAGCGGTTCGCTTCGAGTTCGCCCCGCCGGCGCGGAGGACCTGACCTACCCGCCCGCACTTCCGGGTGGTGTTGCCGTCGTCTCCGACACCGTGACCGACTTTCTACGACGCCCCAAAGGGTTAGGCGATGACGTAACCGTGGCCACAGTTGCACCGCGCATCGACTTCCTCTACTACCCGGTGCAGACCTACCCCGGCAAGCCGTGGTCGGTCTGGGGAGACTCGCTTGCGGTCAACGGCAAGTACTACTCGGCGATCGGCGATCACCTCGCGCCAGCGGGCAACGCGTTCGTCTTTGAACTCGACTCGGAAACGCTCAAGATGCGCATGCTCGTTGACGTCAAGAAGACACTGGCGCTTCCTGAGGGTCACTACGTACCGGGGAAAATCCACAGTCGCATCGACATGGGTAGCGACGGCTGGCTTTACTTCGCCACGCACCGCGGATCGACGCGCGTCACCACCGACGAGCACCACTACAAAGGCGACTGGATTCTACGCTGCCATCCGAAGACGGGTAAGACCGAGATCGTCGCTCGAGGTCCCGTGCCCAAGCACTGCATCCCGACGAGCGTTCTCGACCCCGATCGCCTGATCTTCTACGGCGGCACTGCTGCGGGCAATCGAATCGACCCGATTCAGTTCTTCGCCTATGACCTCCGTAAGCGCACAGTGCTGCACACCGTAAAAAACGGACCCTACCGCTATCTGATTCTCGCGCGCTCGACCGGTCGCGTGTACTACACGAACAAAGACGACGGCCCACTGATGCGTTACGATCCCGCCTCGGGAAAGCCTCCGGAACGTATCGCCGGCAGTATCGGTCTTCGTGCAGCAACAAGCGAGACGGCCGATGGCCTGGTCTACACCGTGTCGACGCGCGGGGACGGTTCGCTCTGGCGATTCGACACAAAAACGGAGGTAATCGAGAAGATCGGCAACGCATCGGTGGGAGGACAGGACTACGTCACCTCGCTCGACGTCGATCCGACCGGGCGTTATCTCTACTGGGTCCCGGGCGCGCACGGCGGGAGCCAGCGCGCGGGTTCGCCGCTCGTTCAATTCGATGTCAAGACGCGGACAAAAAAGGTGATCGCGTTTCTGCACCCATTCTACCAAAAGAAGTACGGTTACACGCCACTCGGTACGTTCGGATCGGCTGTCGACCCGAGCGGCGACCGCGTCTATATCACATGGAACGGCAACCGCGGCGGCCCCGATGGACGTGGGCGACTGCGCTTTGACACCTGCGCGCTGACTGTCGTTCACATCCCTGAATCAGAACGCGGCGGCTCGCGAGAGGTTCGAGCGGGGGCGAGGTCAGACCCGAAGGCAGCGAAGAAGCGAGGCCCGTTCGTCTTTCGTGACGTCGCGGAGAAGACAGGTATCACCGAAGCCACGAAAGGGATGATGGCTCACGCCGCGGCCTGGGGAGACGTCGATGCGGACGGCGATCTCGACCTTTTCATCGGCACCTTTGCCGATCGACCCGTCGAGCGTTACCGAGC
>JAPUJU010000065.1 GCA_027296025.1 bacterium | reverse complement strand
CCGTAGTCTGATATGTCGATCTTGTCTTCACGCCCTGTGTGGTAAACAACGATGAGGTCGGCGGTGCCCTCGATGCGAACCAGACCCTTGCCCATCAGTTGGCCCTCGACCGCACTCTTGATTCGCTTTTCGAGCAGGGGGTTTCTGCGCTGCGCAACCCGCGCGCTTCCTGCTTTCGGGGTTTCCCGCTCGAGCCAGCTGAACGTCTGGTACTGCGTGAAATCAGCGTCCCGATCCCAGTCGCGATGCACCTCGAACGACGACGCACACCCGAAAGCCAGAGCCGCCACCAGAATCGACAGAATTGCGTATCGAACCATCACATTCAGCCTTCCCGATAAACCGATCATCCAAGCCCATCATTCAATGAGTGTATCTCATCCCCGAGCGAGTGTCAAAAATCGCTGGATGGCGAACAAGACTGGCGCCCGCGGTGATTCTCGACAGATGCTCAGCGCCTTCAGTGTGCGGGCCTGGTGCGACTTCTAAAACTCCTTCACATGATCTGAGGCGCTGGTGTAGTCTGCGGGGAGTCGGCCTGAACACGGTGGGAGCTTTCGGTGCAGGACATTCTGTTTGTTGAAATATTTTTTAAGTTCGCGCTCGCGACGCTGATCGGTTTCCTCATCGGGCTGGAACGCGAGATGAGAACCCGTCACCAACACACGGGTCTGCGCGACTTCATCCTCGTATCCCTTCTCGGAGCCATCAGCGCATTCGCCGCAGATACGTTCGGCAACGCGTGGCTGATCGTTGCCGCGTTCGCCGGATTCGCGGGGCTCATGCTTTCGGGTTACTGGCTCAACGTGCGTGCGCACGGTGAGGATCTCGGCCAGACGACCGAGGTCGCCGCAATCCTGACGTTCTTTCTTGGCGTTCTCGTCTTCAAGGGCGCGCCGAGTCTCGCTGTCGCGACAGCGATTGTTATCGTAGGTGTCCTTTCCTACAAGCGGCGGCTCCACGATTTTCGTAAGGGTGTGCAGGCGTTTGAGTTTACGGCCGTCCTCAAGCTCCTGGTGATCACCTTTATCATCCTCCCGATTCTGCCACGGGAACCTCTCAGTCATTTTTTGACGTTCCCCATGGGTACAGTCAACGAGGTAACCGTCGAAACGCGTGAAGTCGTCGTCGAGCTCACGCCCGGCCGACGATTCGAGTCGCAACAGGTCATCGATATCTACGAGACCGGAGGACGACCGATCGGCACGCTGACGGTTCGCAGGGCCAACGCCTTTAATGTCTGGGCAACCTACGAAGGGGAGAACATCGACAGGCTGCAGGTCGACGAAGTCGTTCGGTCGGGACTCGGGATCCAGTTCCTGAGCGTGATGGCCGAGGCCATCCGCCCCTACCGGGCGTGGTTGATCGTCGTTCTTGTGTCTTTCATCAGTTTCATCGGCTACGTGTTATCCAAAACGATCGGCGGCAGAGCGAGTACGGCTTTGACGGGTGTAATCGGCGGGCTCGCCTCGAGTACGGTGACGACGGTCATTTTCGCTAGAAGGAGCAAGGAGGCGCCGAGGTGGAACCGTCACTTCTCGGTGGCCGTGGTGTTGGCTTCAGCGGTCATGTTTCCGCGCCTGCTGGTTCAGATCTCGGTGGTTAACCTGGATCTCATGAAGATTGCCGCAGCACCGATGATGATCATGGCCGGCGTCGGCGTCCTTGTCGCTTTCGTTGCACTTCGCCGCTCGAGCGACGAACAGGCCAGATCGGAGTCCTTGAAGCTGGAGAACCCGTTCAGCATGAAGGCGGCCCTCTCGTTCGCGCTGATCTTCGCTGTCACGCTTATGGCGACCCGGCTTGCGATCGACTACCTCGGTGACGGGTGGCTGCCTCTCGTGTCGCTCCTGAGCGGTCTATCGGGCGCCGATGCGATTGCCTTTTCGGTGAGTGACGCGCAGCAGGCCGGTTTGATTACGCTTGACTGGGCTGGCTTCAACTTTGTTCTCGGCGCCATCGCAAATACGATTATGAAACTATTTATCGTCCTTGCAGTTGGCAACCGGGGCCTTTTCAAAGCTCTGCTGATTCCATTCCTGACTATCGTGACGACGGGTGTCGCCGCCATGTTCTTCTTCTTCGACGTGCTGTAGGAACCTGTCAATACCGGAGGCCCTTCGATGAGCACGCCGACTCCATCAACCGCCAACAGGATGACGATGTTCAAAGAGTTTTTCCATTCGGAAAGCTCCGGCGCCATCGTGTTGCTCTCGAGCACGCTCGTCGCACTCTTCTGGGCGAACTCCCCGTGGTCGGACAGCTACTTCGATCTCGTGAATACCTACATCGGAGTGAGTTGGGGCTCAGTCACGTTCAAGATGTCGCTGGGGCACTGGGTTGCCGACGGATTGATGGTCATTTTCTTTTTCGTCGTCGGGCTCGAGATCAAGCGGGAGCTGGTCGTGGGGCAGCTTTCTTCGGCAAGACAAGCCGTGTTGCCGGTCGGCGCCGCACTCGGCGGAATGATCGCGCCGGCGCTCGTATACGTTTTCTTCAATTTCGGCGGCGACGACATCAACGGGTGGGGTGTCCCCATGGCGACAGATATCGCTTTCGCGTTGGGCATTCTGTCGCTTTTCGGCAGACGCGTTCCGATCGGTCTCAAGGTTTTTCTCGCCGCGCTGGCAATCGCAGACGATCTCGGCGCCATCATGGTGATTGCAATTTTCTATACGGAAAACATTTCGGGCGGGGCGCTCGTCTTCGCAGGGATTTTTCTGACGCTGCTCGCCGTGGCCAACAGGCTCGGCATTCGACAGACGTGGATCTACATTCTTCTTGCGATCGGTGCATGGACAGGCGTCCTGGCCTCCGGCGTTCATGCGACGGTCGCGGGCGTGCTCGTCGCCATGCTGGTACCCGTCCGGGCAACGATCAGCCCGAACGAGTTCCTGGAACGAACCCGCAAGCGCCTTTCTGAACTGGAGAACGCAGACTTGTCCCGCGACAGCATGGTCGACGACAAGGCGCAGATGGCCGCTCTCGATGACATGTACCTTGCCGTCGAAGACATGCGGCCAGCCGGGATCAGCCTCGAGCACCAGCTGCACCCCGTTCAGGCGTTTCTAATTCTGCCGTTGTTCGCGCTGTTCAAGGCGGGAGTCCCGCTCGGGGGGGACAGCCTCGGCGCCCTCTTCTCCCCGGTAGGCCTCGGAGTTATCTTCGGGCTCTTCATCGGGAAACAGATCGGCATTACACTGTTCAGTTTCCTGGCCGTTCGAATCGGGGGTGGTGCGCTGCCGAGCGGTGTCTCATGGAAACAACTCTGGGGAGCGAGTTGCCTGGCAGGGGTCGGGTTTACGATGTCGATCTTTATCGGTGAGCTTGCATTCAAAGATGCGAATACACTTGAAGATGCGAAGATCGCAATTCTGGTCGCCTCGCTGATTGCCGGAGTCGCGGGTTACATCGTCCTCGGCCGTGTCCTGCCGCGGGAGGCGCCCGCGGAAAGCTGATCGGAGTGCCGGTCAGGGGGTGGGACTCGCGTCGTCCGCCGGATTTTTGCGGGGTGTCGGTGGTCTCGCTCTCTTTTTTCCCTCGATAGCCGCACTCGCTCCCTCGTCAATCGACCGCAGGTGCAGATCCCTTTGCGGAAACGGAATTTCGATACCAGCTCCCTTCAACGCGTCGTGAACCTGCAGAGTCATTTCGCTGGACAGCGCCAGCCACCCATCGAACCGTGCCGTCCAGGCACGAAGAGAGAAGTCGAGGGAGCTTTCCCCAAAACCAAGGAACAGCACCATAGGTTCCGGGAAATCGAGGATGCCCTTATTTTTCTCCGCGATTCCCCTGAGGATTTCCAGCACCTTGTTTGGATCCGTGCCGTAAGCAACTCCGACCGTGATCTCAATGCGCCGGTTTCTGTCTGACATCGTCCAGTTCGTCACCTCGCGGGAGATCAGATCCGCATTGGGTACAATGACCTCTGCCCCGTCAAACGTCTTGATGATGCTCGAGCGGATACCGATGCGACGGACGCGCCCCTTCAGCGTACCGAGTTCGATCGTGTCACCCACTCCGATGGGCCGTTCGAGCAGCAGAATGAGCCCGGATACAAAGTTGTTCACCACCGACTGCAACCCGAAACCGATGCCGACGCTGAGTGCCCCGGCAACAATTGCGACTCTGCCCAGGTCGAATCCAGACGCGGTCAACGCAATGAAGAAACCGGCCGTCACGATCAGATAATGCAGGATCTTGGTCATTGCGCCCGCAACACCCCGCGGTAACGCGATTCTGGGCAGGATTTCTTCGTTGAGCGTAAAGCGAATCAGTCGGGAGAGCAAAAGCGCCAGGTAGATCGTGACAAAAAATGTAATGATCGACCCGACGGAGATCTCCAATGCACCCAACTTCCACGACGCATCAAACACAGCGGTAAGACCGCCGACAACATCCGATCGAACCGAGAAAACTTTGAGTATGTACCCCACCCACACGACGACGCCGGCGACCTGGAGTAACCGAATGGTCCGGGCCGCGACAACATCCGAGTGCATCCGCACAATGCGAGAGATCTGAAGAGTGCGTGTCTTGAACGAAAGCGTAATGATACCGGACAGAACACGCACAACGAGGTACAGGAGCGCGCCCCCGAAGATCGTATTGTATGTACCCAACGTCAGCAGCGCGGCCAGGCGTACACTTCCCCATACATTCGCAAGAAAAGCGATACCAAGTAATGCGAGACCCAACTTGACCATCGTAAGAAGCGCGCGGACGGCAAGAACATGCTGTCCTTCCTTCCGGGCTACCGACAGTATCCGGAGAAGAACGGCGATACCGCCCGCCGAAACGGTAAGAAGGATCAGGCGAGCAAGGACCGTCTCCTGGCTCGATACGCTGTAAAGCTTATGAAACACATACAGAAAACCGGTGGCGAAAATCGCCCCGTGATACCGTTTGTTGGTCAGGCGGGCCAGTATGACCAGCAGCGGGACAACGGTCAGCATATCCGTCAGATCCAGAAAAACGACGGGTGGTTGCAGGTGAAAAACATCGGAAAAAAGAAGGACGAGCAGTGCAGAAGCGGCGGCCGGGTATGAAAGGACCTGGATCGAGTCCGAGACGGAGTGATCCTCCTTGATCAACCGTTTGCTCCGATGTTGAAGTATCCCAATGAAAACCGTCAGGAGCACAAATACAATAAACTGGATTATCAGACCCGCCGGGACGCCGCTCACATATCCAGCGATGGCATCTGCGTGACGGGTCCACAGTTTGAGCGCCCGCTCCCACGTCTCCGTATCCACGTCGTCCCGCACTCGCCAGATTGGCGAACTTTCGCGCTGGAAAACACGGTCCTCGACCGCTGCCCGTCGCGCCTCTACCCATGCGAGTGCGCCCGTAATCCTTATCTTTTCGTCTGTCAGCTTCGATTGAAGAGCGATCAGTTCGCCCATCCGATCCACGAGTACTTTTTCCCCAGCTCCGATATCTGCAAGCATCAACTCGATCCGCTCGACAAGAACCTCGGGGGCACTGTCCGCCAGGGCCGTCTCCAGTGTCACTTTCCAGACCGCGCTCATCTCTCGAAGTTCATCCCTGTAGTCCTCGAGGTCCTGGGTGCGGCCGCGCATCGCAGACTCCCAGGAATCAACCTGCGCTTTGTGACGCAACCATCCCTGGTGGATGTCCTGGACGAGCTGGCGTCCCAGATCTTCGACGGCGACACCGACCGTGTCCTGGCCGAGCGAGTCGACGGCTAAGATCAGACTCGGAAGTTCGGCCCGAATCTGCTGTTCTGTAGCCCTGGGGGCTATTTTCGTTTCGATATCTTGGAGGATCTTCAGGACTTCAACAGCCCTGTTCGGAACCTCGGCGGCCGGAATCGGTTCCGGTCTTTCTTCGGTGGGTTCCGGCGGCGGCCTGGTTTCGTCCGTCGTCGTCGCTTCCTGTGCGGAGGAACGCCCGACGATCGTGAACATCACGATGGCGAAGGTCCACGCGAGCGCGATCGGTAGTATGCGTGTGCGGAATTTCATGGGTTTGACAACCGGCACCGCCACTCCGGACACGGGTGGCAGGCATCGGACACGGCCGGGAGTATGACCGTCTCCCGACGCAAGATCAAGCGTTGCGCCCCGGAGTACCCTTGCGAGATGTCGATTTGTGATAGCATGCAGCGATGGACACGACACTGGTAGTTATTCTCACATCGGCCATCGGGGTCGGCTTTCTCCACGCACTCTTCGGGATCGACCACTCCCTTCCCTTTGTCGTTCTGGCGCGCGCACAGAAATGGACACTCAAGAAAACCCTCGCGATCACGGGATTGTGCGGACTCGGTCACGTTCTTTCATCGGCATTCCTCGGAGCGGCCGGTGTGGTGCTCGGGCTCGCCGTCAAACGTCTCGAATGGATCGAGAGCACCCGCGGGAGCGCTGCCGGTTGGGCGCTCATCGTTTTCGGTATCGCGTACACGGGCTGGTCGTTCGCTCGCCGCCGCCGGCACCATCGACACTCGCACGCACACGGCGACACGGCACACAGCCACGAGCACACAACGCCGTCCCATTCACATGGAGCGATGAATCCCGTCGCGTTCACCGCGTGGAGTCTTTTCGTCATTTTCGTTCTCGGGCCGTGCGAACCCCTGATCCCGCTCCTGATCGTCCCCGCTGTCAGTCACGGTGTGTGGAGCGCCGCGGCCGTCGGTCTTGTGTTCGGCACGACGACCATCGCCACCATGCTCGGCGTCGTCGCCATCGGGTACGCGGGTGCGCACCTGTCGGTGTTCAAACGGATCGAACCGTACACACACGTACTCGCAGGCCTCGCAATCTCTGTGTCCGGTGTCGCGATCATGGCACTCGGGCTTTAGCACTTGAACCGCTTTAGTGAAACGGAAACCCGCGAGACGGCCTAAAACATATCCTGCATGTAGCGCGTCGTCTTACGCATGAACGACCGCATGCCCGGGTCGGGAAACAATTCCTCGAAGTCATCGATATCTTCCGCGAAGGTCGCCGTTCCCACCATGTAAATCATATCGAGCACGCCAATCAGCGCTGAGTACCCGGTGAACGCGGCAAGAACTTCGCCATCCGACACCATACCGCGACGATCCTGATTCATCGATCCGATCGTAAAAGTAAAGATGTCGCTATCGCGCTCATGGGGAGGCAGTGACTGCAGATATTTTTCATAGCCAGCACCAACACTGGTATCGTTTCCGACCAGATTGGCGGGCGTGAGCCCTCCCGTCGGCTCTCCGCGGGCCTGCTTATCCCGGATTGCGATATAGCGTTCGGCGATCTTGCCCCACCCGTCGACCGTCAGCACCTGCATTCCGACCGGCGTCGCAAAAAATTGCGTCTTCATATGCAGGTAGGGTTTCACATCCATGTCGTCCGAGACGTTGACCGTAATCTCCCGCGCGGGCTCTTCACTGATCCGCTTCAGGTAACGGCTAACCTCTTTGGTCACTGCATCACCGATCGGAAAATCCGTTACGAAAAATGGAAGTTTGTCCTCCACGTCGAGGATGGCTTGTCCCCGCGACACAGCATCTCCAATACCACGGTCGTGCTTGTACAGCCCGACGTGAATCGCCCCTCCGGTTTTCGCCATGTCTTCCGCAAAGAAGTCATTAGCGTCGATCATTACTTCGAGGTTTTCGCGCATCAGGTACATCGTCGGATCCGCAGCACTTGGCGCATTCTCCGGGGATGGCGCGATCGCGTACGCATGAACTCCACGCAGCCCGGCACAGACAAACATTTCAGCCCAGAAATCGCTCAACCACAGGGAGTCGATCGCGATCAGGACACTACCCCTGGGGGCGAGGTTGTAAATGGCCGCCCGCATAACGCTCGCCTGCTTGTAACCAAAACCCGTCGCATTGAACGCAATCATGACGTTAGCCCGCCACCCCCTGTCCGTTCTCAACCGCTCGCATAGTTCGGCGTAGTTGTCCGGATAAGGCCGGTCCTGCAGGTAGTACGGAATCTCTCTGTCTTCAAACCCCTGGCTTATGCACAGATCCCTCGCGGCACGCTTGAGGTCGACCAGAACCGGGCCCCGGATTTCCATCGCGCGATCTTCCCAACCCGGCGGGTGGTAGTGCTTGCCGATCCCGGTTCCCGTCAGGATTCCAGCGCCGGACGATGGGTCTTCTTCGAAGACGTCTCTGAAAGTGAACTTTCGATGGTCACGCATCGAGATATCGAACGCAAACGCCGGATCCCAGGGGTTTGTTACGTTGACGTTGACCTTGAACAGTTTTGCAAGCATCTCGTCGGCCATCGCTGAGAACGCAGGCGAACTGCGGATGGCATCGCGCATCTTTCGATGCATCTCCTCGACCATTGTTTGAATGTTTTTGTCTTTCAGCTTCAGCTCGTCAGGCGCATAGAGTTTTTCGAGATATGTAATGATTTCGCGAGAATTATTGCCCTGATAAAAATTCTGATCGATGAAAAGCATGAACTGGGGCAGTTTTTCTCTCTCGCCCCGATCGATCGCTTTCACCGCTTGGGTAAACGCGTCCATGTAGCCGTTTGCTACCATGTCCCAGCCCTTCGGGTCCGTGTTGTTATGATTGTCCTTTCCCTGAAAGTCATGAATGATCAACACGTGGTACGTGTTCGTTTCATGAAGCATATTTTTCAGCTCGTAGTGAAACTGTTCGTTGGGCAGATACTTCATCGTATTGCAGTCGGTGAAGTCGTGAGTCGTGAGTGCGGCAAGCACCGCATCCCATTCTTCCTGGGTATCGTAGTCGTCGGGACGCAGGCCGTAGTTCAGCGGTAGCCACACGAATCGCCCTTTCTGGAGCCACACGCCCAGCGACGTCCTCCAGCGTTTGTTTGCGGCTCGCCCGGCGTCATCGATGGCGACGACGGTACGGCGGAAAACTTCGCCCGCGGTTGCTTTCTGCACCGCAGACTCCTGGCTCGACAGCAGCTTGAATCGCGAGTGTTCGTTCAGCATCTGATCGAAAACCACGACCGCCTCTTCTACAAACGCCGTCGGAGCCTTCGGTTGCTTGTGCTGTCCAAAATGCCGGTTGTAAGGAACGACTATCTTTTGGAAGATTATTGACTCGGCGGAGCTGGCGAGCTGCTCACCGACGACTTCGTCGCCCCCAACAACATTCGTAAAGGCGTTTCGCAGCTCGCGGTGGTACGTCGCATCCTCCTCCTCAAACGTGTGACCGGGGATCCGGATGTGCTCTCTGTACTCCTCTGCAACATCCTGAGCCCGCGATACGAACAGCCGCGGGGTCAGCATCTTGTCGAGCATTTCCACCGAGTGTTCGATTCGCTTGAGCGAATGTTCGAGATCCGGCGACAGTCCTCCACCTTCCCCAAAGGCTGGTGTCGGTTCGGGGACGTTGCCTTGCGGTATCCGGATGTATTTGTATTTCGGACGCGTTGCCCTGTACTTCCTGAAGGGCTGGTTGAAGGTAATGCCCGCGAGAAACTGATTATCATCCCCCATTCGGTAGTCTAGTCTGATTTCTTCGCCGCCACCAAACAGCCCGCCACGCCGAACCGCATACTGGATGGTCACGATCCCGTTGAAATCATTATCCGTCAGGCTGTACTCAACGCCTCCGCGAAGGTAGGGGATCCTCACGAAATATCCGATTTCCGCGCCGAAGTCGGCGCTGTCGCGGTCGTACTGCCCGAAACCCAGCTCGAAGCTTGCGAGATCGATCCCCAGGTTGGGAAAGTAGCCTTCCGGGGTGAAGTTTCCGAACAGGCGCCAGATCCCACTTTTTTCTCCAAAACCGTAACCGGTCGAAACACCCACACCGATCCGGTACCGGTCGGGTTGTCCCATGGACACCGGAGGATCGCTGTACTTCTTTTCCGTCGTCTGGGCACAAACCCCGGCGAACGCTCCGATCACCAGGCAAACCGATGCGAGTACGACCCGTTTCATCCGTAGAGCCCCCTTCGTCAAGTTTTCGTCAGAAAGAAAATGCAAAACCGACGATAATTTTCAGTCTTCTGTACACAACTTCGATCTCTCCGCGATTGCCGAACAAACCGCCGGAGTCGCTGATGCTCCCGAGATCGATAATAGGAACCTGGGGTGCACTTCCCCACGCGTAGTCCCCACCCAGTGTCAGATCGAGACCGTGGATCCTGCCGGCCAGCCCCATCGTAACATGGTAGATATCCCAGTTCGTGACCAGGTGGTCGCTTCCGGTGCTGTCCGGCGCGAAAGAAAAGTCCGTGGTGAAGGCCCCGGAAAAGACCAGCTTTTCGCGCAGCCTGTAGTCCACACCGATTCCAATGTTGAAAACATTCTCGGCACCCGCGACGAAGCTGCGCCTCAGCGTGGCTCCCGATACCTGATCGGAAAAGGGATCGGGGGACATCACTTCGTACGGGTCGATGTTATTGAACCACTCGCCGGTTATGTGGATAATCGAGTCCATGAAACGGTACTTTGCCCCGGCCGCGACGGACAGCGGTGATTTATACTCTGCGGACATTCCCTTCTGCTCGTTGGCGGCGAGTGCCGAATCCCTTGAACCGTCGTTGTTTGCATCCAAGTTTATGATGCTGCGGTTGAAGTATGCGCTTCCCGACCCGAACAGACCCACGCCGGGAGTCGTGAGCGCGACTCCGAAACTCACCTTATTGAATTCTCGAGCGTATCCGATCTTCCAGAGCAATCTGTAGTGATAGTAATTGTAATCGTCGACAAAGCCGAGAGACCCTCCCGTGTCGGTCGCGTCGACGATCTCCACGTTGGTCTGTGACCTCGTGCGCTGCCCGCGGTACACCAGGTAAGTGGTCGCACCGACGCCATGCTCGCTGCCCGCGCCGTAAGCCCGCGCCCAGGTCAATCCGAACCAGTTCTCATTCATGTCCTGCTCTGCGATCGCCTCACCCACGAGGGACTCGTTTCCCGGCACGGAGGAAATAACGTCCTGCGGCCTGCTAAGTCTCGCCACGAGGCGCGCTTTGAACTGCATTCGCGTCAGCACAGAGAATGCAATTTTGCCACCCTGCACCCTGGTCTTGATCATGACGGCAAAAAGTGAGGGAGCCGTTCCGAATCGAGTCTGCTGGATGTCTTCGGTCAGGGCAATAAGGTCTTTCACAGTTATCGACTGGTATTGAAACGCCTGAGCACTCAGAAGCACCTCGGGATCATCGATGATGCCGAGCGCGCCCGGGTTGTAGTATGTTGCACTGAGATCGACGATACTCCCGACAACGGTGCCACCCAGCAACTCGGAACGCGTACCGTATTGTTGTGACCAGTAATTGGAATCCTGTGCGAACGCTACCGTGCCTGAGACAAGTACGAGGCCCAGTGCGGCGACAGTCGTCGTGGCCAGTTTAAAGATAATCTCTTGTAGGAACGTTTTCATTGTGTTCCCTGCTTGATTCTCAGTTCAGAAAGTATGAAAAGACTTCCGTCCCGTCTCCCGTTTCGTCGACGACCAGCACGCCCAGACGCACGGTCCCATCATCAAAGAAGTCCAGTCGCATGAATCCGGACTCTGTGGCCGACCACAGCAGGTTGTCCCGGTCACCGATCGGTTCCGTGTTCCCGTATATGCCGGAACCGCTTACAAGAACGTACCGCACGAATTCACCTTTGAAAACCTCCAGGGCGTGCTCGTGTCCCCCCGCGTAGACAAGTGGCGGTTTTTCTTCAAAGACGGACTCGATTGCTTCCCGCATGTGCTCGTTCAGCCCGCCGGAGAGGTCCTGATCGCTGATGCCCCACATTCTCAGGAGTGGATAGACCGATCCGATTACAGGGAGCGGCAACCACGCCCACGATTTTACCTTCGTTAAAGGGAAAATATGGTCCTTCCATGTAAAATAACCGCCGTGCGGACCACAGAATACCGGTGTGTGATGAGCGGCGACAATGATGTGACGATCTCCGGCTGACAAGAGCACGCTGCGAAGGGAATCCAGAACCGACTCCTCTGTAGATGGACAATCGTGCGTCCCGGCGGGCTTGTCGTTCTTGTGCAGCCACCATTGCGTATCCATCGTTACGATCCTCACGTTCTCTCCGATGTCAACGAATCGCGGCCCGGGGCACCCGCCTTCGGGGAGGAAACGAACACGCTCGGATCCAACCGTTTCGATGTACGCCTCTTGGCGGAGAACGGCGTTCCAGCCGTCGCTCTTCCCTCGCGCCCAGTCATGATTGCCCGGTATGAAGATCGCGGTCGCACCGGTAAATAGCACGGCGTCGATCTGATCCTGCAACCGCCGTTCCATTTCCTGCCGGTCCTCGGCATCCTCGTTCGGCATCCCTTTTTCATAAACGTTATCTCCAAGAAAGATCACCGTCGCGGATACCTCGCTTCGGTTCAGCTCACCGGAGAGCGCCGTGAGCACCGGTTCGCCGCCCGGGGCCGGATTCCCTGCGTCTCCGATCAGAAAAACGGACTGTCTGACCGAAGCGGTCGGCACAGGCGCACGCAGGTCAAGAACCGCTTCGCGACGACCCGCGCATCCAACAATCGCGATGAACACGATCGCCGCAGCTACGTAGCCTGTCGCTCGACTCTTGGCGATACACTGTCGATTCAGAATGGAAAACATAGGAATAGACCTTGGACGGGCCAGATTGCAAACCCGGTACGACCCGTTGTGGACGGAGATTCTAAACTTTTTGACGTAGAAATCAAAACGTTTTTTGATTCCGTTTCGTGCTGGCGTGGCGTCACGGTGAATCGGTCGAACACGTGAGCGAAATCCACCCGAGAAGCGGCCAGTGATCCGACCCGAAACGTTGGTCGAGCCGGCCGTAGTGACCGGTGCACGAATCGGGGAGGCGAAAGAACATCCGATCGACGCGCCGGTCGGGGCGGTAGTTCGCCTCAACTGTCGTTTTGCCATCGTCTGCAATTGTCTGCGGAAACTGATTTTCCAGGTAGTCCACGCCGGATTCCATGTTCGCAATCGACCACGCGTTCAGGTCACCACCGATCGCAACGGACGGTTCCGGCAGCGCGCTCGAGAGCGCTTTTGCCTGTCGCAGGCGGCTCACGCCCATGCTCGTGAAGAAGCGCATCCAGCCGGAACGATGATCGAGATGCGTGCTGCAGAGTCGAAGTTTCCACATCTCCCCCCTCGTCGAAATC
>JAPUJU010000064.1 GCA_027296025.1 bacterium | reverse complement strand
ACACCGAGGGATTACCACGAATCCGCCGAGCGCGACATTCTTGCCGCGATGAAAAACCCGAGCAAGCTCTTCTGGCTTGCCGTCACGTTCACCGCGTCGTGTTTCGCCCTGGGCCTCGCCCTGTGGACCTACCAGATGCTCAAGGGTATGGGGGTCTCGGGATTGAACAGCCCGGTCGGCTGGGGTGTATACATTACGAACTTTGTCTTCTGGGTCGGGATCGCGCACTCGGGCACTCTGATTTCCGCGGTGCTTTATCTTTTCCGCGCGAAGTCATTCCGGAGCAGTTTCAACCGGGCCGCCGAAGCGATGACGGTCTTCGCCGTCATGACCGCCGGTCTCTTTCCGCTCATTCACCTTGGCCGGGCGTGGTTCTTTTTCTGGCTGCTCCCGTACCCGAACGAGCGCCTATTGTGGGTGAACTTCCGGTCACCGCTCGAGTGGGACGTATTCGCGATCAGTACGTATTTGACGGTCAGTGTGGTGTTTTTCTACGTCGGACTGATTCCAGACCTGGCCATCGCGAAGCGCGTGACGACGGGCGTACGCAAGTGGGCCTACGGTATCTTCTCGCTTGGGTTTACGGGCACGCTCAACCAGTGGCGCCACTACGACAAGTACTACATGTTTCTCGCCGCGTTTGCGACACCGCTGGTCGTATCCGTTCACTCCGTCGTGTCCTGGGACTTTGCCATGGCCATCGTACCCGGCTGGCACACGACAATCTTTGCACCCTACTTCGTGGCCGGCGCGATTTTCTCCGGAACGGCGATGGTGATTACACTGGTCGTGCCCATGCGGCGTTTCTTGAAGCTGCACCGGCACATTACTGTCGATCACTTCGACAACCTGGCGAAAATCATGTTGTTCACATCGATGATCGTCACGTACTCGTACTTCGTGGAATTCGGGCTTTCGATTTACAGCAACAACGTCTACGAAGCCGGCGCCTTTATTAATCGAGCGGTCGGTGACTACCGGTTCCACTATTACGGTATGGTGGCGTGTAACTCCGCCATTCCACTGCTCCTGTTCGTTAGAAAATGGCGCAGAAATATCAATTTCCTCTTCGTCATGTCCTTCTTCGTGAACATCGGAATGTGGCTCGAGCGTTTCGTGATCATTTCGTCGTCACTTGCGCACGAATTTTTACCGTACGCATGGGGTTTCTACAAGCCGACCTGGGTCGAGGCGGGAATCACACTTGGAAGCTTCGGTTTCTTCTTCACATTCTTCCTTCTTTTTACCAAGTTTCTGCCCGTGATTGCGATCACGGAGCTCAAGGAGACGGCGGACGAACATGGACCACCACGTATTTAGAACAAAACAAGAGTTCATGGCGACGCTCACGGAAATCGTGGAGAGAGGAACTCCAAGATCGAAGATCGATATCCGTACACCGTATCCGGTTCATGAGGCTATGGAACTGCTCGATGAGGGTCAGAGCCCCGTCCGTTTCTTTCAGGGCGGAGGCGCGATCAGCGGCTTCATTACTGGGTTTTTGTTTACCAGTTATACCGTGTGGTCGTGGCCAATGATCACCGGCGGCAAGCCGTTCATTTCGCTCCCCGCGTTTACAGTTATTGCATATGAGCTGACGATTCTGTTCGGCTGCCTGGGCGGGTTTCTCGGTTTTCTGTTTCTATCGCGGCTCCCCGTACCCCAGACGATGTTCAACAAGGACGATGTCCTCAGCAAACAGTTTGAGATCCATGTGGGAGGCGATTCCTGATGGGCGGACGCAATGCGACGATGATGGTGGTAATAGCCGCGGTCGTGATCGCGGGCATCGAACTCGTGGCAAATCGGGCGTCTGAAGGGACGCTTCTGCTGACGCTGACGTTCTTTACCGCTGTTGCGCAGGGATGCATCGTAGTCGTTGCGATCGGCGTGGTTGCGAAGGGGCACTGGATCAAACCCGTTCGCAGGGATCTTCTGGCAGTCTACCCGGCGCTGCTGCTGATTGCATTTCTGTGGCTCTTCATGTGGACGAAGCTCGACATCTACCGGTGGACGGATACGCCGACCGCTTATATGAACGGGAGTTTTTTCATACTTCGCAATTTTGTCGTGCTTCTCGTTTCCTTCTGGCTCGCCCGTCAGATGGCCAAAAAGCTGGAGAAAGGCGACAGCGCGGCCTCGACGTACGCGGGCGTCTACATTTTCGTATGGGTGATCTGCCAGTCGCTCATTGCCTTCGACTGGATTATGTCGCTCGAGTACCCCTTTATCAGCACGCTTTTCGGTGGCTATTTCTTTGTGCAGAGTCTCCTTCTCGGGCTCACTGTTTCCGCCTGGATCATTTTCTTTCGCCGGTTGGCCGGCGCCCGGGGATTGACCGAAACGCTGCGCGATACGGGGAAAATGATGTTCTCGTTCTCCTTCATGTGGGCTGGCTTCGGGTTCACACAGTACCTGGTCATCTGGTACGGAAACCTCCCGGAAGAGGTCGCTTACGTGCTGCGACGGGTAGATCCGTCGCCCTATTGGGGGCTCTACAGGGTGGTATTCTTCTCCGTGTTCGTGATCCCGTTCGTGACCCTCGTTTTCCGCAAGACCAAGACGTTCGGGCCTGTCATGATCTTTATTGCACTCCTGATCGAGTGCGGGCTGATGCTGGAGAAAATTCTCATGATCACCCCGATCACCCACATCAACCCGGCCCTCGCCGTGATCGAGGCCATCGTCATGATCACAACTCTTGCTGTCCTCATTCGAAACAGGGATATCATTGTATCACAATTAGTTACGTCAACGGTGGCGGAGCGCTCCCACTCCAGCTCCGATCTGGCGTCGGCTCCCCAGCCGTAGAGATACGAGGTTTGCGAGGGTAGTGTCCGGATCCGACCCGATGGGTTGTGTGTTTCATGTTGTTTGGGCCTTGACTTTGACGGCGCATAAGTGCTAAATACTAAAGAACTTTTCCAAAAAAACAGAAGGATGAGCATGAAAACGCACACAGTGAAGGCGGCCGACATTGGCGAAAAGTGGTATCTCGTCGACGCCGACAATAAACCACTCGGCCGGATGGCCAGCGAAGTGGCAAAGATCCTTCGCGGTAAGCATCGCCCGGACTTTTCCCCGCACCTCGATCTCGGCGATCATATCGTTGTGATCAACGCGGATAAGCTCCATCTCAGTGGAAAGAAATTCGACCAAAAGGTCTATTACAGCTATTCAGGTTATCAAAGTGGGCTGAAGGTCAGATCGGTCCAGGACTTGATGAAACAGGATCCGGGCAAGGTTGTCCGGCATGCGGTAAAGGGTATGCTTCCGTCCAACCGTCTAGGAAGACGCTTGCTGAAGAAGTTAAGGGTATACGCCGGCCCGAAACATCCGCACGAGGCACAGAAGCCGAAGGCTCTCGCAATACTTTCGTAAGCGGCTCAGCGGCCGCTCTGGCAGTTGAGCAGGTTGCCCGCAGGGGTGATCGGTGGAATTTGCGTACTCAGTTAAAGGACTCGAACACTTATGGCAAAGACGAATCAGATTTCAGCGGTGGGACGACGCAAGGAGGCGATCGCCCGCGTCTACCTCATGCCCGGAACGGGAAAAGTGCTCGTGAACGGCCAGGAATTGATGGACTACCTCAGGCGGGAAGTCCTTGTGACGCAGGTGCGAGAGCCGCTGGAAGCGACCGAAAGTCTTGGAAAGTACGACATCAAAGCAAACGTTTGTGGCGGCGGCATCGCCGGACAAGCGGGAGCGCTTAAGCTCGGCATCGCGCGTGCCCTGGTCAAGGCCGACGAGACCATCCAGGGTACACTGCGTTCGAAGGGCCTGTTGACGCGCGATTCCCGTATGAAGGAACGTAAGAAGTACGGGCTCGCAGGCAGTCGGCGGGCGTTCCAGTTCTCCAAGCGCTAGAGAAGACCCGCCCGTAGGGTGCGTCGAAGAGCGGATGCTTTGGCGCGTCGCGTCTATAAGAACGCGATTGCGCCGCCTCATCCAAATACACACACTGCCGTGAGATGGGTTTCCATGGTGCCGCCCGGCGGGCGGTCGGTTATCCCAGGCAGTGGCGGCCAAACCACAGGAGGTACTTTCATGGGCGAGATAGCCCTGAAGGATTTGCTGGAAGCAGGGGTTCATTTTGGCCACCAGACCAAGCGGTGGAATCCAAAAATGAAGCCCTATATTTTTATGGCAAAAAACGGGATACACATCATCAACCTTCACAAGACTCTGGAGTGCACTGAGCGGGCTCGTAAGGAAATTCGGCGCGTCACGGAGGAGGGCAAGTCCGTCCTCTTGGTCGGGACAAAGATTCAGGCAAAGACGGTTATCAAGGAAGAATCCGAGCGATGCGGAATGCCCTACGTCATTGAGCGCTGGCTCGGAGGGACGTTGACGAATTTCAATACGGTCCGGCACAGCCTGAACAAACTCGAATATCTCGAATCCCTCGAGACCGATGGCAAGATGGAGCAGTTTAAGAAGAAGGAAGCGCTCAAGCTCGGGCTCGAAAAGGCGAAGCTCTTGAAAGCGCTGGGCGGGATACGGAAGATGGACAAGGTGCCGGCGTTGATGTTCGTTGTTGATACAACGAAGGAATACAACGCGGTCCGTGAAGCAAGAAAACTCAATATTCCGATCGTGGGCCTGATCGATACCAACGCAGACCCTGGTCATGTGGACTATCCCATTCCGGCGAACGATGACGCGATGCGGGCGATCCGCCTCTTCTGCAAGATGGTGGCCGATGCAGCGCTTGAGGGACGGGCGAAGTACCTCGAAGACCGTGAAGCTGAGGGCGTTGGCGAGGGCAAGTCTGACGGCACCGAGAAGAAAGAATCAGCGGCGTAGGATGGAGGTCGAAATGGAAATTACTGCAACGATGGTGAAAGAGCTCAGGCAACTTACAGGCGCGGGTATGATGGATTGCAAGGCCGCGCTCAAGGAAAGCGCGGGAGACGTCGAAAAGGCCATCGAGTACATGCGTGTCAGGGGGCTCGCCAAAGCGCAGAAGAAATCCGGGCGTGAGACGTCAGAGGGGATGGTGTATTCTTACATCCATGCTGGCGGACGGATCGGCGTGCTCGTACAAATCGACTGCGAGACGGACTTTGTCGCCCGGACGGATGAGTTCAAGAGGTTTGCGCACGACGTAGCAATGCAGGTGGCCGCGGCCGCCCCGCTTGCCGTGCGACGCGAGAATCTGCCCCAGCAGGAGATCGAGAAAGAGCGCAACGTTTATCGTGAACAGGCACTCGAAGCGGGTAAGCCCGACAAGATCGTCGACAAGATTGTCGACGGAAAGATCGATAAGTATTACTCGGAAGTCGTGCTCATGGACCAGGTGTTCATCAAAGACGATTCCAAGTCAGTCGGCGATTTGCTCGCCGAGCTGGTCACGAAACTTGGTGAGAACATAAAGGTGTCCCGGTTCGCGCGATTCCAGATCGGATCGTAGGCAGGTCCAAGTGAGCAAGAATTTACGATACCGCAGGGTTCTGTTGAAACTGAGCGGCGAATTGCTCGGCCAGGCTGGCGGTGGCGGGATCAGTATTGAGAAGCTGATCACGCTGGCGAAGGAAATCGCAGCCGTCAAGGCGCTCGGAGTCGAGTTCGGTGTCGTGATCGGTGGAGGCAACATTCTCAGGGGTGCGACGGCGAGTGAGAAGGGGATCGACCGGGTGAGCGCCGACTACATGGGAATGCTCGCCACGGTCATTAATTCCCTCGCCTTGCAGAACGCGCTCGAAAACGAGGGCATCCAGACGCGAGTGATGAGTGCCATTTCGATGGAGCAACTCGCGGAACCCTACATCCGGCGCCGTGCAATCCGGCACATCGACAAGGGCCGTGTGGTCATTTTCGCCGGTGGCACGGGTAACCCGTATTTTTCCACCGATACGGCGGCGGCGCTTCGCGCAATCGAGATCGAAGCGGATGCCGTTCTGAAGGGCACGAAAGTAGACGGCGTCTACGAAATGGATCCTGTCACGAGCCCTGATGCCAAGCGATTCGATTCATTGAAATATATCGATGTTCTCAGCAGGGGGCTGCGGGTGATGGACGCGACCGCGATATCTCTTTGCATGGAGAACTCTCTCCCGATCGTAGTGTTCAATCTGAACGGTGATAATAATCTCCAGAAGATCATGCAGGGTGAAAAAGTCGGAACCATTGTCTCTTGAGGAAGGTGGTTTGTCGTGCATGATGATATTTTCAAACATACCAAAGAGTCGATGTCGAAATCGCTCGCCTCACTTCAGGGCGAGTTGGCGGGAATCCGTACGGGCAAGGCGAATCCCGGCCTGCTGGACAACATCAAGGTGATGTACTATGGACAGACGGTACCGCTGAAACAGGTAGCGAACATCGCAGTGCCCGAAGCGCGCCTGATTACCATTCAGCCATGGGAGAAGACACTCGTACCCGAGATCGAAAAGGCCATTCGTGCATCCGAACTCGGACTGAACCCTCAAAGCGACGGGGTGCTGATTCGGTTGCCGATTCCTCCGCTGACGGAGGAACGGCGGAAAGATCTCGTGAAAGTTGTTAAACGGTACGCGGAAGAGTGCCGTATAGCGGTACGCAACATCCGGCGAGACGCGAACGAAGAGTACAAAAAGCAGGAAAAATTACACGACCTCTCTGAGGACAATATGCACGACTTGCAGTCCGAGGTTCAGAAGCTCACCGATGACTTTATCAAGCATATCGATGAGGTAATTGCCGCCAAAGAAAAGGAAATCATGGAGATATAGACACTCGTTGTCTCCCCGCGAAAGCCGCGTTATGATCTCCGTGGTGACCGAATGGCGAACGATACAGAACAGCAAATCGAGGCTCTGAAAAGCTCTAACGACCTGCCTCGGCACGTTGCTATCATTATGGATGGCAACGGCCGCTGGGCAAAACAGCGGCATCTCCCACGCCTCGAAGGCCATCGCGCCGGTCGGGAATCTGTGCGCACGGTCGTGCGTACGTGCGCAAAAATCGGGATCTCCTATCTCACTCTTTACACATTTTCCATAGAGAACTGGCAGCGGCCGGATGATGAAGTGGGTGGGCTCATGCGCTTCCTCGAAGATGTCCTCGAACGGGAGTACCTCGAGCTCGACGAGAACGGCGTTCAGCTCCAGACCATCGGGCGCACGGAGATGCTTCCAGAGTCAACCCGTTCGGTTCTCCGACGGACGATGGACAAACTCAGGCACAACAAGCGTCTGGTGCTCACGCTTGCCCTTAGCTACGGCGGGCGGGCGGAGATCGTCGACGCTGCGAAGCGCCTGGCCGTGTCGGTTCGTGACGGTGCGATCGACGTGGACACGATCGACGAGAAGATGTTCGCGCGACAGCTGTACAACCCCGATCTGCCCGATCCCGATCTGCTTATTCGGACGAGTGGCGAGCAGCGGATTTCTAATTTTCTCTTGTGGGAAATCGCGTATTCTGAGATGTACGTCACCGACGTCTATTGGCCCGATTTTCGGGCACAGGAACTGATCGATGGAATCTACGCATACCAAAAACGAGAACGCCGTTTCGGACTCTGAGCCCGTGAGCCACAATGAGCCCGGCCAGCGGACCGATCGCAAGGGGTTTCTCTACTCATCGGTGTTTTTGCGGGTCGCCGCGTCAGTCGTTTTTATTCCCTGTTTCATCGTGATCACGAACACGGGCGGGTATCACTATCTGCTCTTGATCATGCTGTTGGTGGCGGTCGCGATGGGGGAATTCTACACGATGATGGAATTCAAGGGCACCCGGCCCTACAAGGCGATTGGTATCCTATGCGGAGTCGCGCTGTCGTATTATGTGTTTCTCGCGGATGGAATGTATTCGAATCTGTTCCTGACTCTGGCCGTGCTCACCCTGATGGGAATGGAGCTGACACGCAGGGGAACGAATCTCGCAGTTTATCATATCTCCGTCACGATCCTCGGCGTGATTTACGTCGCGTTTCTCGGTTCTCATTTGGTACTGCTCAGGGAGCTGCCATTGGCGCTCAACCTGGACTACAACATGGGGGCGTCGTTTGTTTTCCTCGCCTTCATCATCACGTGGGCGGGGGACACCGGTGCCTACATCGTCGGGTCGACGCTTGGAAAGCACCGCCTGATCCCGCGCGTATCGGAAAAGAAAACGAAAGAAGGGTCGGTGGGCGGGCTGTTGTTTTCCGTTGTAGCGGCGCTGATTGCGCGCGCCACGGTTGCGCCGTATCTGGATCTGTGGCACGCGCTGTTCCTGGGGTTCCTGGCCGGCATTGTAGGACAGCTCGGGGATCTCTTCGAGTCGATGATCAAGCGAGATGCAGCAGTCAAAAATACATCCGACCTGTTGCCGGGGCACGGCGGTGTGCTGGATCGGTTCGACAGCCTTCTTTTTACGTCACCCGTGATTTACTATTTCTTGAAGTTTGTGATTTTCAAATAGAGCCAGAGGTCAGGTCGACAATTGATGAAGCGTGTCACGGTTCTTGGAGCGACCGGTTCGGTCGGGCGAAACACTCTCGATGTGGTCGAAAACCACAGAGACCGCTTCGAGGTCGTCGGCCTGAGTGCCGGGCGTAACGTTGATCTGCTTCAGGCCCAGAGTGAGCGCCATCCCGGGGCGATGATTGCCGTTCAGGACGAGGAAGCGCACGAGGCCCTTGTCAAGGCGGCGCCCGAAATGAACAGCCGGTCGATTGGCTCCGGGGATGAGGCGCTCATAACCCTGGTGGACAAGACGCGTCCGGATCTCGTCGTCAACTGCCTCGTTGGATTCGCAGGACTTCGGCCGACACTGCACGCGCTGTCCCTCGGCATCGGCGTGGCGATCGCGAACAAGGAATCAATTGTGGCGGGTGGCGAGCTACTGATGCGAACCGCGAAGGAGTCGGGTGCGCCGATTATTCCGATCGACAGTGAGCACGTTGCAGTTGACCAGTGCCTTCGCGGCTGCAGACGTGAAGATATCAAAATGGTTTACATTACCGCTTCGGGTGGATCGTTGCGTGACACGCCGATCGAGGACCTCGAGACGGTTACTCGCGAAGAGGTTCTGGCGCATCCGACCTGGAACATGGGCGACAAGATTACGGTCGACAGTGCGACACTTCTCAACAAAGGGCTCGAAGTGATCGAAGCGCACTGGCTCTTCGATCTTCCTCTCGATCGGATCCGCGTCGTGATCCATCCCCAGTCGATCATCCACTCGATGGTCGAGCTCCAGGACAACTCGATCCTGGCCCAGATGGGCTTGCCCGATATGAGGTTGCCCATTCTATATGCGCTATCCCGTCCCGACCGGATCCCCACGGACCTCGCCCGGAGCCGGATCTCGGACTTTCCCGACCTCTCGTTCCGGGAGGTTGATGAGGCCCGGTATCCCTGTCTCGGACTCGCCCTGCGGGCCGCCCGGGAAGGGGCAAACCGGCCAACGGTCCTCAATTCCGCCAACGAAATGGCCGTTGGCGCTTATCTTGCTGGTAGGGTATCATTCGTCGACATCCATCGCATAATCGAGAACTCCCTCGATAACGTCCCCAGCCGGGAAATCGAAACATTCGAGGATATAGTTGAAACGGATGCCACCACGCGAGCGTATACCCGAAAGAGATTCCAGATTTAGTAGATAAGGATTTGAGGTATCCATGCTGATTACCATTCTTGCGGGCGCGTTCATTCTAAGTGTTGTAATCGTCGTGCACGAATTCGGTCATTTTATCGTGGCAAAGAAATCGGGCGTTTTCGTCAAAACATTCTCGATGGGTTTCGGTCGGAAGCTCTTCAAGAAGCGTTTCGGCGAAACGCTGTACGTTATTTCAATGCTCCCGTTCGGCGGGTACGTGAAGTTTGCCGGTGAAGCGGTAGAAGGAGAAGACGGAGAAGCAGAAGGTCAGCAGGAAGCACCACAGGGCGATACTTCCGATGAAATTCCGGACAGCGACATCGATCCGAGCCGTCACTTTGTCAAGAAACGCCCGATAATCCG
>JAPUJU010000063.1 GCA_027296025.1 bacterium | reverse complement strand
ATGTACCGGTCGACCTCAGTCGTTATGTTGTGTACAGTTAACGCAGTGTTGGCCGCCATGAAATCGATCGCCTGCTGGCGCGTCCAACCCATATAGTGCAGGCCGGTGTCGACGACGAGCCGGCAGGCCCGCCACATTTCGTACGTCAGTCGCCCGAAGTTGCTGTACGGGTCCTCGTAGAAGCCCACCTCGAGTCCGAGACGCTCTGAGTAGAGCGCCCACCCTTCAACGAACGCCGTGAATCCGGAGAACCGGCGGAAATTCGGAACATCCTCGAGCTCCTGCTGCAGTGCGATCTGCAGATGATGCCCGGGGACGGCCTCGTGCAGGGAGAGCGCCTCAATTTCGTAGAGCGGACGACTCGGCAGGTTGTAGGTGTTGACAAAATAATAGCCGGCGCGTGATCCGTCACCTGCTGGCCGGCTATAGTAAGCTGTTGTCGTTTTGGGCGCAATGTAATCGGGAACCGTCTTGATACCGTACGACATGCGGGGCAGCCTGCCGAACAGGCCGGGAAGCTCACCGTCCATGCGCTTGAGAACGACGGCGACTTCCTTCATCAGTTGCTCCGGATCATCCACATAGAAGCGCTCGTCGGTGCGCAGAAATTCGACGAACTCGGGAAACGTCCCCTTGAACTCCACTTCCTCGATCACTTCCTGCATCTCCGCGCGGATTCGTTTCACTTCGGCGTACCCGATCTCGTGAATCTCTGCCGGCGTCTTATCCAAAGTCGTAAAACGTTTCACGCGGTGCCGGTAGAATTCGCGTCCGTTCGGCAACGCAGATGCGCCGATCTCATCCCTCGCCGAGGGAACATAGTCCTTTGTTATGAACGCGAGAAACTCCCGATACGACGGCACCACAGACTCCGCGATCGCTCTCCGCCCCTCCATGGCCAGGCGCTCCCGCTCTTGTTCGGAGAAGTTTTTCGGAAAATCTTCAAACGGCTTGTAGAGGAGACTCTCCCTCGGATTTTTCACAATGTGCGGCTCAATGGACCCTTCCACACCCACGAGGACGATTTTCGGGAGTACGTAGCCATCACGGATACCGATCTGCATCAGCTCGATGTGCGCCTCGGTGTAGGGTTTGAAACCGTCCAGTCGCGCGATGAAATTTTCGTAATCACTCACCGTTCTGAAACGAAGTCGGTCCGGCAACTGTGGAAAGCTCACGTGGAAACCTGAGCGGTTCGTGATCGGCATAAGGTACGCCCGGAACTCGAACTCTGCGAGCTGGTTCGTCTTTTCCAGCTCGAAGAGATCATAGTTGAGTTGATCCTCCGGAGAGAGGGCGCTGCGATCGATCTTGCGCAGCCGCTCCAGAAACTCCGAGTCCTTCTGAGCCCGGCGCCTCTCGTCCGATTCAGACACTGTGGACAAATTGGCGTCGTACCGGCGGTCTCCCTGAAAACTGGCGAAGGTGGGGTTTTCTTTCAGGCTGAACTCCCAGTCTTCCTCGAAGAGCTGTTTCACTTCCGAGGTCGCATCAGCTCGTGCCGGCAGCGGCCCCACAAAGGTCAGCACCGCAAGCGCGACAAACAGTAGACGAATCAACATCCAACAACCTCCTGTTATGGTTCCCTCGTGAGGCGGGCGAAAGCCCGAACGGGAAACGTACCGAATGCTTTTACTTTCACCGGGACGGCGCTGAACCGGAAGCCGTCGTCCGGTAGTCTTTCAAGGTTCGTCATATGTTCGACGATGGGTATGTCGCTGCCGAGCAGTACCGTGTGGACCGGTCGGCTCTTGTTCGCCGTATCGTCGATATTGTACGAATCAATCCCGACGATCCGCGCGCCGGCATCTCTGAGGTGAACCGCGGCGGCCTCAGTCAGATACGGATGGCCGCTAAAATAGCTTTCCGTGTCCCAGTGCCGGGACCAGTCCGTGTAAACGAGCACCGCACGGCCACGGACGTCGAGCCCGTGGAAAGCCGGTGTGTCGACAGCGCGCCCGCCGGAGCCACCGACACGGACGACGATGCCATCGACATCGGCGATGGACACCAGCGGTAGTTCGGACAGATCTTTGCCGTCCGCAAAGCGGTGAAACGGCGAGTCTACGTATGTGCCCGTGTTCGCTACCATTTCGATTTTGCCAATTTGAAACTCGGTCCCCGGGGCGTAGTACTCGCGGGAGTCCTCACGGCTCAGAAAATCGCAGATACTCGGCGCGGGCAACCCCTCGTATGTAACGAGGCCATCCCGGACGATATGACTGAGATCGATCAGGCGCTCGGAAGCGGATCCCACGACAAACCCCCTGTCTCAAACATCAAGTTTTGAATGTGTCGCGCGAATCGACTCTCCGTCGATTTCGATGTGGGCGATCGATATGGGCAGATCAAAACGCTTCGGCCCTGCCGCGCCTGGGTTCAGATACATCACACCGTTTTTGTCCGTCATCTCGGGTCGATGTGAGTGGCCGAACACGACGGCCACAAAACCCGCAGCGGCGGGGTCTAGATCCAGCCTGAGAATATCATGGATAACGTATATTGAAACGGTACCCACCTCCGCGACAGTCGTCATGGGTAGTCCGCGCGCCCACGCTCCGTAGTCGGTGTTGCCACGTACAACACTAAGCGGAGCGATATCGCGCAACGTATCGAGAATTTCAGGATTCCCAATGTCGCCCGCGTGAATGATGTGGTCAACGCCCTTCAACCCGTCGACCGCCTGCTCTCGAAGGAGACCGTGCGTATCGGAAATCACGCCGATTGTGTGATCCGCGGTGCGCTTTTCCATCGCGCCTCTTTCAAAATTCAGTCGGCCAGGTGCACCTCGAACCATTGAACGATCCGGCCCTGCAATGCCGGGTCGTGCTCGAACAGCGGCGTTCCATGCGCGCGCCCTTTATACAAGATCAGTTCCGAATCGGGATGCTTCGACCCCTGGAAGACCTCACGGGTGCGCTTTGCAGTCGACGTGTCATCTTCGCTCGCTATGCAAAGGAGCGGAGAGAGAGTATTCGACACGAACTGGGCGCGATCGTCGTCTGTCATCCAGGGGAGGCTCGACGACAGAAAGACGACCGTTTTGATCGACGAATTCCGTTGAGCCAGGAACACCGCCTGCGTACCTCCGCAGCTCGCCCCGAGCAAGCCGATTCTCTGCTTGTCGACCCCTGATTGCTCCATCAAAAAATCAAACATCGCCGCCACATCACCCGCAAACAACGGCCACAACGTTTCTCTCTGAGAACCAAAGTCCTTGTTCTTTGCGTCGGTGCTCTCACCGAACCCCCGAAAATCGAACGTCAGCACGTGAAATCCCGCTGCCATCAGCTTCTCGGCCAGCCGGTGATAGCTCACCCGATCCTTGTTGCACTGATGAAGCAGTACAATGCCGGGTCCTGGTCTGTTCGGAGAAAAAATAGTGCCCATCAGTACGAGGCCGTCGTCGCGCGGAATGGCTACGTCTTCAATGACCGCGCCTGCGGGACCAGCAAGCATGATGGTAAAAGATATCACGAACGCTATGAGGTTTTTCGAATGGTTCATAATCATTACCCGTTCTTGTAACGCCGCCTGAGCATCGCCACGTCAGATCTGCTATTCGAACCTGTGCTTCTCCAATTCGTCTGCGTAAATAGTCACGTTCTTGAACTCCCGTTTCATCTGATCGGTTCCAAACTGCCATCCGCCGAGATCATCCATGAAGGACGGCCGCAGGTCCTTCGGCGGGATGTGCATTGGAATGATATTTGCCGCCCGAATCCCGTTTCTGACTTTCGTTTTCTGTTTGGCATACGCCAGATACCAATACGGGATGAACGCAATATCAATGTCCGTACTCTCGAGCTTGTATAGCTTGAACACGTCCGCATCCGCCTGCGAATCACCGATATGCAGAAAACTCCGCCCATCGATCCGAACGAGGTAACCGAGGTTCTGTACGTTTCGTGTGCGGCCGTGGTGAATGTTCATAACGTCAACACGAATCCCTGCATGATCCACAGTAATAATGTCACCCTCTGTCGGCACACTTGTGTGAAGTCGGCTCTTGATCTCGTCGTAGCGTTCGAAATCTTTGAGCGCTTCAGCGCACTGGCTCGTGCCGATAAAGCGTGCTTCGGGATTGTTGGCGAGGTGAGTACCGACGGCATCCGCGTTGAAGTGATCGTCGTGGTAGTGAGTCGCGAGAACAATGTCGACGTCGAAGGGAGGCTCCGCGGCTTCCATCTTCTGTCTCGTCTCATAGGAAATGACGGCGTAACCAACGACGCCAGCCCTGTAAAGCGCATCAATCAGAAACTTCCGCCCCCCACACTCGACCAGGAATCCTTCATTCCCGATGTACGTCACCGTGGCCGGCGGACCCGCCGGCTCGGGCGCACCTGCAGTGGCGACCGACCCCGTTACCAGGGTCGCCACACTCCAAAGCGCCAATACAAACATAGCTCGGTTCAGCGCAATCTCTCCAGAAAACGGTTTTCAAATTCACCGCCGGCCCATCCGGCTGACCGAAAGACCTATACCGAGAATTCCGTCAACGAATCATACTCGACCCGGCTCGAATTTTCCACCTGGTCATTAGTCAGGGCCCGACATCGAGCCGCTAGAAGGGGCTGGAAGGGGCTGGCAGGGGCTGGCAGGGGCTGGCAGGAGATTGGATTGTGGAGGGAAAAAAATAAAGGAGCCGCCTCATATGTGTATAACTCAAAGGTGTATCGCGAAACACGGCGTAACTACAAACCGTTGCTGCCCTGAGAATTTCGCAATAGATCGGCGGCTCCGTAATTCTTTTTCGAGGGCGATGAGCGGCGTGGTCTTCACCGGTGTCTGATAACTACTCAAGTCACGAAGCCACGCCGCATCGCATCTGCCTCACGATGCTCTTCATGAGAATCGCAAACACCAAGGTGAGTCGGAGTATTCAACAAATCCTGACTATTATCAATCAGACGGAACCCTGAATATTACGTAGGAATGGGGGGCTTCTGATGAGTAGGACAAATCCTACAAATACGGTGTCTGCGTGACACTTTCCGAAATGATTCGAAAGACCCACTTCCTCGCTGGGCTACACGGGACGCCCATCCTCAACAGCAGAGTGTTCAGCCGGGGGTTATTCGATGATGCCATTCTTGATGGCATAGCGGGTGAGATCGGCGTTGCTCTTCATGTTGATCTTTTCGAGGATCCGGGCGCGGTACGTGCTGATCGTTTTAACGCTGAGCGCAAGTTCGTCTGCGATCTCAGTCACCGTGTTTCCCGACGCGATCATTCTCAGGACTTCGTACTCGCGGTCGGACAGTTTGCGGTGCGGCGCTATGCCGGTTGTGTCTTTCTCTAAATCTTCGGCCAGCAGCTCGGCCAGCGTGGGACTCACGTATTTTCCACCGGCAACAACTTTATTTATCGCCGTCATGAGCTCTTCGGGCGCACTCTCTTTGGTCATGTAACCGGCGGCACCGGCCTTGAGAACACGTGTCGCGAACTGGTCCTCCGGGTGGATGCTCAACACGAGTATCGGCAGCTTCGGCCGCTCCCGCTTGATCTCCTTCAGCACGTCGAGGCCGCTTCGGCCAGGCATTGAAATATCCAGAACGACCACGTCCCATTCCGATCGAATCACCTGGTCGAGCGCATCGGCCGCATTTTCCGCTTCGCCGCAGACAAGATCTTTATACTCGTCCGAGAGGATCTGTTGAAGTCCCCGACGCACGATCGCGTGATCATCGACCAGCAGTACTCTCATATGTCTTGTTTGCCTTCGCTTCTCACTACTGTCGACCCCTCGCTTTGCCTGTTGAGCGGCACCGACACCCGGACACGAGTGCCTCCCCGGCGTCCGCGGCGAACGGTCAGTTCGCCCCCGCAGAATTGTGCGCGTTCCTGCATGCCCAGAATCCCCAACGCTCGTGGACTGTTGATCTCATCGTTTGTAATTCCACGCCCGTTGTCGTGCACATCCATGACCAGCCTGTCTTTCGTGTCCACCACTGCGATGGTGACCCGATCCGCTCCCGCATGACGAGCGACGTTCGTCAAGATCTCCTGCAGGATTCGAAACACGGCGGTGGACGGTTCCGCGCCGAGATCGATGCGAGTCCGGTCAATGGAAAGATCGACGGAGATTCCGGTGCGGCTCTTGAACTCCTGAGCCTGCCACTCGATCGCTCGTGCAAGGCCGAGGTCGTCGAGGATGACGGGCCGAAGTTTGGTGGCGATCTTTCGTACGGACTCGATCGTGCTGTCGACTTCCGATGACATCGCTTTCAGGCGGTCGAGGATTACCTTGCTCTCTTCCATTGTGTCGTGCTTTGCGATGCGGCGTTGAATCCAGCGCAGATCCATTTTCAACACCGTCAATTCCTGACCGAGCTCATCGTGGATTTCCCGTGCGATGCTGGCGCTCTCCTCCTCGCGAACCGACTGGAGACGGATTGCGAGCGCCCGCATCTGCTTCTCCGATTGCTGGAGCTTTCTCTCGGCCTTTCTTCTGTC
>JAPUJU010000062.1 GCA_027296025.1 bacterium | reverse complement strand
TCGTTATTACGACGGCCCACTGTATTCCCGCCGGCGACTGGATCGACAGTATTCTCAAGGCGCACGAGAAGCCGTTCGCCGGGATCGGCGGGGCAATCGAGAACGACGGCACGTCCGGGCTCACCGACTGGGCGATCTACTTTTGTCGCTACAGTCGCTATATGCTTCCGTTTGGAGAGCGGGAGGTGGATGACATACCGGGTGACAATGCCTCCTACAAGCGCGCCGCGATGGAGGGCTGCAAAGAGGCGCGTAGAAACGGCTTCTGGGAGCCTACCGTCCACGCTCAGTTCGCCAGAGAGGGACTGCGGCTCCTGACGACCCCATCGATTCTCGTGCGCCACAAAAAATCTTTTGCCGCCTGGAGCTTCACCGGGAACCGCTTCCAGCACGGGAAACGGTTTGGCGCCGCGAGGGCATTGAACCTGAACCCGATGCGGAGACTCGTCTACACTCTGCTCTCTCCTCTGATTCCCTTCGTGCTTCTCTCGAGGATCGCGCGGCAGGTTTTGTTCAAGAAGCGGCATATGGCCAAACTCCTCCTGTCGCTGCCGATTCTGATGTTGTTTCTCATCAGCTGGTCGGCGGGTGAGCTCGCTGGATACCTGCAAGGCCCGGACAACCCGGAGCGAACCGCCACCGCATGAACGACACCCATGAAAACGTTCCCGAACTCTCCGTCGTCGTTGCCTCTGCGACGTCTGCGCAGGACTTGACGGTTTTTCTGGACGCGCTCCTCCGGCAGTGTGATGGCAAGGACGTGGAAGTCATTGTCTCGAACTGCTGCCAGGATGACTCGCTCCACGGGATGGACAAAAAAACGCCTGGAGTAAGCTTCATTCAATTCGATAGAAAAGACATCCTCCCGACGCTATGGGGCGCCGGTATCGAACGATCGAGGGGACGGATCATTGCCGTTACCGACACCACGTGCCCCGTCGAAGAGGGTTGGGTTGATTCGGTCCTTGAGGCCCATGAATCGCCGCATCCCGTCATCGGCGGCGCCGTTGAAATCGGGACGTGCAAGCGATGGGTAGATTGGACGGCCTATTTTTGTGAGTACGCCCAGTTCATGCGTCCGTTGAGAGACGGTTACGCGACGGAGTTGCCTGGCAACAACGTGTCGTTCAAACGATCGGCTCTGCAAAAAGGATCCGAGTTCACGACGAACGGGTTCTGGAAGAGTTACTGGTGTCAACGGCTCCAGGCTGAAGGTATCCGGCTCGTGTCGGTGCCGTCGATCGTCGTACGCTACAACAAGTCGTATGAACTCATGCCGTTCATGGTAAGGAGATTTCACCACGGGCGTTGTTTTGCGGGAATGAGGTTTCCCCGCAGTTCGGTTGTGAAACGCGTGGCCTATGCGGTCGGCTCGCTGCTCTTACCCTTTGTCTCTCTTGCCCGAATCATGCGCGCGGTTCTGCCAAAGAAACGATACCGGTGGGAATTTTGGGTTTCTTTTCCGGTTTCCGTGCTGGCCGTCGTCACGTGGTCGGCCGGCGAACTGTGCGGATATGTTGCCGGGACGGGCAACAGCTGCGCGCATATCTATTGAAGGGCGAGGCGATCCATGAAACCAAAACTATCTGTTGTTATTGCCTGCGTGAACGGACTGCCCTCGATCGCCGAATGCCTCACGGCGCTCCGAAGCCAACGCTCCGCGGACAAGGCCGAGGTCGTCGTTGCCTGCTGCTGCACGGATGATACACCGGACTACATCGAGCGCCATTTTCCCGGGGTGATACTCCTGCGATTCGACGAACGGCTCAGCATTCCGAAGCTTCGCGCACTCGGCGTGGCCCGGGCGAGCGGTGACATCATCACGATTACAGAGGATCACTGCATGGCGCCCGAAAACTGGTTCGAGGAAATCATTAAAGCGCACGATTCGGATTACAGCGCCATCGGAGGAGCCGTCGAGAATGGGAGCGTGTCGCGGATCAGGGATTGGGCCGTGTACCTCTGCGAGTACAGCGACATGATGGCGCCGATTCCCGACGGCGAGGTAGGCGGCATTGCGGGGAACAACGCGTCCTACAAGCGGGCGGTATTCAAGAAAGTGGATGATGAGGTCGCGAGCAACTCCTGGGAGTTTTTTCTTCACGAGGAAATGAGGCGTTCGGGAGTCAAATTCCTCTCGGTGCCGGGTATCGTCGTCTATCATAAGAAAGAGTTCGGGTTCCTCTATTTTCTTGCGCAGAGGTTTCATTACTCGCGGTCGTTCGCGGGCATGCGCTCGGCACGGCTTTCGACGGCGAAGCGGATATTCTATGTATTCGCCTCGCCTCTTTTACCTCCCTTGATGATGTGGCGTATCACCCGGTCCATCCTCCGGAAGAAGAGGCATTACAGGGAGTTCGTTCTCTCGCTTCCACTTCTGGCCGCTTTCATGATGAGTTATGGCATCGGCGAGTTTGCCGGCTATCTCGCCGGCGGCGGAAACAGCCTCGCAAAAGTAGAATGAGTGTGAACGAAGGATCAAAGGCGAAACTGTCCGTCGTGGTTGCAGCATCGCACGACACGTCTTCGCTGGAACGCTGCCTCCTGTCTCTGCAAGAGCAGCGAAATTCAGCGAGCCTGGAGGTTATCGTGGCGACCAACTTCGATGACGGGGCCGCCGAGATGATTCGGAGTCGTTTTCCACGGTTCGTCCACCTCGATCTTCCCGCTGACACTACGGTGCCCGAGCTGAGGAGCCATGGAATCGCCCATGCCTCGGGTGAGGTTGTGGCGATCACCGAAGATAACTGTATCGCCGACCAGGAGTGGTGTTCCGAGATCGGTAAGGCGCATGAGCTGTCCTACTCCATTATAGGCGGGTCGGTGGACAACGCCGCCTCCTCGCGACACATCGATTGGGCGGTCTACTTCTACGAATACGGCAAGTACATGCCTCCCAATCGAGCTGGTGTCGTGAGCGCGCTCCCCGGAAACAATGTTTCGTATAAGCGGTCCGTGCTCGACGGGATGCAGGAGAGCTTTCAAGGCGGCTTCTACGAAACCTTCGTCCATCAACGGCTGGCGAAGACAGGTCAGAAGCTCTACATGGCACCATCGGCGATCGTTCGTCACTGCCGAAGCTACTCGTTCAACGAGGCGGTTGCGCAGTGCTACCACCATGGGCGGTCCTTCGCCGCCATGCGCGCTGCGGGGGCCACCGCGCTAAGACGGGCCGCCCTCGTTCTTGGATCACCCCTGCTTCCGGTTTTGCTTCCATCGCGGATCGCCGCGGGTGTTGTGAAGAAGCGGCGGCATGTGGGGCAATTGTTGCTGTGTCTGCCCCAGCTCGTAGTGTTGATGACGAGCTGGTCGTGGGGCGAATTTCTCGGCTACCTGCGCGGCGCGGGTGATAGCGCGCGTCGGTGGAAATGAGCCGGACAGGGGAGTCCCATTGAAGTTCTGCATGGTAACGACGTTCTATCCCCCGTTCAATTTTGGCGGTGACGGGATATTCGTTTATCGCCTTGCCAACGAGCTCGCCCGCCGGGGGCATCGGGTGGATGTCATCCACTGTGAGGACTCGTACCGGCTGTTCCAATCCAGCCCGGGGCCGGAGGTGTTCGCCAACCACGCAGACGTCCGGGTGCACCGGCTGAAAAGTCGGGCGCGGTGGCTCTCTCCTCTTCTGACACAGCAGACGGGGTCCCCCGCCCTCAAGAACAAGAAGCTTCGCGCGTTACTGGAAACATCCGGATACGACGTCATCCATTACCACAACATGTCGCTGATGGGAATCACCGCGCTCGCATACGGCGACGCCATCAAATTGTACACACTTCACGAGCACTGGCTCGTGTGTCCGATGCATGTTCTCTGGCGATTCGACCGCGAGGTCTGCACGCGGCGAACCTGTTTTCGTTGCACCCTCGCCGGACGAAGGCCGCCTCAGTTGTGGCGGTACACGGGTCTGCTGGAACGGACCCTGGGGCACGTGGATTCATTTATCGCGCCGAGTCGATTCACGCGCCAGAAACACCTCGAGCTGGGACTCGACGTGCCGATCGCCCACATACCGCATTTTCTGGCGGCGCCGGCCGCCCCCGCAGCCGCGACCGCACAATCCGGCCGTCCGTACTTCCTCTTTGTGGGCCGACTCGAAAAAATAAAGGGTGTGCAGAACATCATCCCCGTCTTCAGGACGCGCGGGGATTACGATCTATTGCTTGCGGGCGACGGCACGTACGAAAACGTCCTCAGGGCGCAGGCCGGGGATCTCCCGAACGTCAAGTTTCTCGGCAGAGTAAGTCAGGAGGAACTGCCCGCACTGTATGCGAATGCCGTGGCGGTCATCGTCCCCTCGATATGCTACGAGGTATTCGGTATCATCGTCATCGAGGCGTTCGCCATGAAAACACCCGTCATCGTGAACAACCTCGGGGCCCTTCCGGAAGCGGTGGAGGACAGCGGTGGAGGATTTGTGTACAACAACGGTGATGAGCTCGCACGGGCGATGGATGTTGTCGCGAACGATGCCGAGCTTCAAAACGAGCTTGGCAACAAGGGCTATCAGGCCTACCAGAAATACTGGACGGAAGATCGTCACATCGAACGATACCTTGGTTTGATCGACGATTTGAAACGGGCGCGCTCCTGATCGCGAGCATTCAATGGCATCGAAAAGTATCCCCATCTTGACCTACCATTCGCTGGACGAGAGTCGCTCCGTCGTATCGACGCCTCCCTCGATTTTCAAGATGCAGATGCAACGGTTGCAAGCCGCGGGATACCGCACACTGTCGTTGCAGGACGTCGCCCGTCTCATACGAAGCGGCGATTCATTTCCGGACAAGTCATTCGTCATCACGTTTGACGATGGCTACAAGAGTACTTTCACCGAGGCTTTTCCCGTCCTGGAAAGGTACGGATACACGTGCACGGTCTTTCTCGTCGGCGGCTACTGCGGCAAGCTCAATGACTGGCCCGGCCAGCCGTCAACGATCCCCCGCCTCCCCTTGCTCACATGGTCTCAAGTCAAGGAAATGCACAGCTACGGCATCAGGCTCGGCGCCCACACGATGACGCATCCGGACCTCACTCGGGTTGCGGTCGAACAGGCTGAGAAGGAGATTGTACAATCCAGGGTCGTAATCGAGGAGCGCTTGGGTGCGGCGGTCGCCGCTTTTGCCTATCCATACGGCAGTCAGAATTCAAGCATCAACGAGATTGTCAAACCACATTTTCAGCTCGCCTGTTCGACGCGTCTGAAGAAGGTCACGCTGCAATCCAATCCGTACCAGCTCGAGCGTGTGGATATGTTCTATCTGACCAGCCCTCGAGTGTTCGGCCTGTTGCCGACTCCGCTCTTCGACGGATACTTGAGCGCACGCCGGAT
>JAPUJU010000061.1 GCA_027296025.1 bacterium | reverse complement strand
TTGCTCGCGCGAGCGTCAACGCAACCTCTTCTGCATCGTCCGCCGCCACCGAACCTTCGGCTCCCAATTCGGCAGGTACCGTTTCGAAATCAAGTTGAAGGTTTTTCAGGATAGCCGCGCGCCGCGGTGATTTCGAGGCGAGTATAAGATTTCTCTGTGCGGATGCAGGCAGGAGTGGGTTCACTCCTCTTCCTTGTCGATCAGGATAGTTACCGGTCCGTCGTTGACGAACCCGACTTCCATGTGGGCCTGGTAGGCACCAGTAAGCACTTTGCCTGGAGCAATTCCCTGTAGAGTTTCGATGAAGAAATCATAGAGGACCTCCGCGTCATCGGCAGACGCACTGTTTTCGAAACTCGGACGCCGCCCCTTCGTTACGTCACCATAGAGAGTAAATTGCGACACCACCAGAATATCACCGCCAACGGTCTCCAGATCAAGATTCATCCGGTCGTCTGTGTCCGAGAATATCCGCAGCCCCACGATCTTGTTCGCGATCCACGTAACGACGTTCTCGGCGTCGGTTCGGGAAAAAGCAACAAGCACGAGAAGACCCTTATCAATCTGCGATACTTCGTCGCCATCAACGCGAACCGATGCATCCTTGACCCGCTGAACAACAACTCGCATACGTCAGCCGTCACCCTCAGTCATGGAATCGCGAATGTCCAGTGCATGTAGCTCCGGGTAATACTTCTTCAGATAATACCCTTTCTTCACCGTCACCGCCAGATCGACCTTGCGTCCGAGCAGGTCGACAGGATCGATCCCCCGTGAACGCCAGTTGAAACCAATCGCGTTGACCTTTCCCCCATTCCGGGCCCGACCAAAGACCTTCAGATGATCGCCGCCAACGTACCGTGTTTCGCCCGTGACTTCAACACCGGAGATTTTCCACACGGGGGTCCGGTTTCCGTAACCAAACGGTTCGCACGCCGCAAGAAAATCAACAAGTTCCATCGATACTTCATCGATCTCGAGCTCACTGTCGATACGCAAGGTGGGAAGCTTTGGCAGTTCGCGAGTCACCGACGCAAGCTGACTCGTGAATTCGGTTTGGAACAACTCGATGTGCACCGGTTCGATACTGAACCCAACCGCCTGCGCGTGCCCGCCGAATTTGAGCAGCCGGTCGGCGCAACGGTCCAGCTGTTCCTTGAGGTGTACACCCGGAACGCTGCGGCCGGACCCTTTTCCGACGCCTCCCGATCGAGTGATGAGGATCGTCGGCCGTCCGAACTCTTCAACGACTCGTGCAGCGGCGATGCCGAGAACCCCCTCGTCCCAATCGGCGCCGGACAGGACAAACCCACCGCTCGGGCGGTTCTCGCCCATGTCACGAATCAACGAAGACACCTCATCATGAACTTTTTTTGTGAGCTCTTTTCGGTGGTTATTTTCGTGCTCAAGACGTACAGCAAGGCGGCGCGCCTCCGTGTTGTTTTCTTCGCAGAGCAGCGCGAGAGCCGGCTTCGGATTCGACACTCGTCCTGGTGCGTTCAGCCTCGGCGCGATCCGGTACCCGATATGAGACGCTGTGATTTCCTGGTCGAGCCCCGCTTCTCGTGTCAGCGCCTTTATGCCGGAGCGTGCCTCGCGGTTTATCTGCCTGAGCCCCGCGCGCACGAGGGATCGGTTCTCATCGACGAGGCGCGCCACGTCGCCGACCGTCGCGATGGCAACGAGGTCAAGCACCTCGCTCGAAGACACCGACCCGCTCACACCGACCTTCTCGAGTGCCTGGAGGAGTTTGTACGCGACGCCCGCACCGCACAAACCCCGGAAGGGATAGGTTTCCTCCGCACCGACCGGGTTGAGCACGATACCCCTCACATCCCGATCCACGGGGAATTCGTGGTGATCGCACACAACAACTTCGATACCCTTGTCCAGCAGTCGGGCTATCAGCTCCCCGTCAGATGTCCCGCAGTCGACGGCGATCATGAGACCCACGTTGTTCGCGAGGGCCCACTCGATCGCGCGGGTAGCGATACCGTACCCGTCCTTTCGTCGGTCGGGAACAAAGCGCGATACCTTCGGTACTTTCCCTTCGAGAAAATGGTAGAGAATCGCAGTTGCGCAAATCCCGTCGACGTCGTAATCACCGTGAATCAGGACCGGTTTCTGGTCGTCGATCGCCAACTGGACAGCGCGGACTGCCGCATCCATGTTACGAAAGAGAAATGGGTCGTGCGTTTGGCTCTCGGGCGGGAAAAGATATTCGTTGGCGGCTTCGGTCGTCGCGTATGAACGTGCAACGAGAAAACGGGCGCCAGCGCGGGGGATCGAGAACGGCTCGCCGGCGAGCCTCTCCTCCATACCCGCGATCAAGGCATCGGCCTCGGCCCTGGCCTCCGGGTTCGCCTCCTGCCATACGTAACGATTCAGGTGCACGATCACGTTTCGTTTCGCCGTGGTCGACCCGGACGCCGAGGAAAATGGCGATGAGCAGGCCGTAAGCCGAGTTCTGTTCCCCGTGAGGGGTGACGACCATTTATCTGGAATGCCGGTTGCCCGACATTTCGTGCGACCAACCCGAGAGTCAAGCGAAGCGAGGCGTCTTCTTCTCTCCTATTCGGTCTTGCGCCGAGTGGGGTTTACCAAGCTACCACCGTCACCGGCGGTACTGGTGAGCTCTTACCTCACCTTTTCACCCTTACCGGCCGCGCGAGCGGCTTAGGCGGTATTTTTTCTGTGGCACTTTCCTTGGAATCGCTTCCACTGGGCGTTACCCAGCACCCTGCCTCGTGGAGCTCGGACTTTCCTCAGGCACCCTAAAGGCACCCGCGATCGTCTGTCCTGCTCAACGCCGCGTCAAAGATACACCGAACGCTGCGTGTTCGCAACCCACCTAGTCCTTGCCGTCCAGCGCGTCGTTTGCCAGCTTGTCCGCCGCGTGCATCTCCGCGCGCGGCACGTGTTCCACCTCGAAGTGGTCGATCGAACCCGCCAGCGAGAGCGCCTGAGCGTGAAGGGGTTTGAGCGAGGGGTGCTTGACCTTGTAACTGCCCTGCAGCTGTTTGACCACCAGCTCGCTGTCGAGCCGCAGAAGGACATCATCCGCCCCGAGCGTCGACGCAAGTTCAAGCGCCAGGATAACGCCTTTGTACTCCGCGACATTGTTCGTCGCTACGCCCAGGCGCATCGATCGGCGCAGGTATTCCTGTCCTCTCGAATCCGCAAGGATGACGGCGCACGATGCCGGCCCCGGGTTCCCTCGGGAAGCGCCGTCCGAGTAGGCGATAATCCGGCCGCCGCCGAAGCTCGCGTCTTTATCCCTGGCCATTATGTGGACCTCGAGGTCCGTACGGATCGCATCAACGAGGGCCTCGATGCGCTTTGAATCCAGGCCCACTTCCTCGGCGACGCCGCTGACATCTTTACCACGACGAAGCGCTTCAACGATCGCTTGAAGCTTGTCCGCAATCCTACGCTCGTCGTTGTCAGGCATCGTAATGGACGAGAATGCGGCCGCAGCCTTCGCAGCTTATGATTTGATCGTTCTGGCGAACTTCGACGGACCTCTGCGGTGGCACGCGCCGGAAGCACCCCTGACAGATTTCGTGGACCATGTTCGTTACAGCCATATCGCCGAACTTGGCAAAGATACGATCGTAGCGCTTCTTCAGGTGCGGGTCGAATTCGGTCAGCAGTTTCGGCCGTTCCGCCTCGATTTTCCCCCGTTGCTCGTTCAGCTCCGCCAACCTTGCTTCGAGCTGGTTTTTATGCGCCGAGAGATTTGATTTTTCTTTGGATGTCATCGAAAACAACTCTTTATTTTCGCCGCCCTTCTCTTCCGCCTCGTCCATCAGAATCAACAAGCGCTCTTCCTTGGAGTCGATTTCCTTTTCGAGGTGTTCTATTTCGTGCAGCATCGCCGTGTATTCTCTGTTGGTCTTCACTTCCATGAGCTGCGTCTTGTACTTCCGGATCTGCGTCTGCTGGTCTTCGACATTCTGCTCGAGAGTACGCCGCTCCTTTGCCAGATCCTCGATGGTGTCAGCCGCTGCCTTCTCCGTGCCGGTGAGTTTCTCTATTTGCGCGTCGATTCTCGCAATCTCATCCGGCAGGCGGGCAATCTCCTTGCGGCACTCGTTCAGCCCCGAATCCACTCTGGCGACAGACACCAGAATATCTATTTGTCCCCTTAGATCTGCCATAGCTCCTCAAAAAAAAGAGCCTCTCTTACGCAGAGAAGCTCACAGACAAACGCCGCACACGGTCTTCCGCCGGTGCGCTCGCAGGTATCGGTTTCGTGTGTCGAAAATGATTCGCATCGTTTCACTCCTCACCATCCGGCGTTCCGGCGGTGAGGGAGTTCAATCTATAACAATTGATCCCTCGCGTCAAGAGCCGGGCCGCAAGGGACCGAAATCGGAGTCCTTCGGTGCTCGATCCAACACTTATTGGGATAGGTGTCGCTCGAGTATGAAAACTTGAGCCTGTTCCATTCCATGCGGCCGCTAGCAGAACGGGGCTTGGCGTAAAGAGTTCGAAGCCCATTCGCGGGAGCGAGCGAGGATCCGCCGCCGCAAGGCGGCTAGCCGAACGACGCGGAGCGCAATGTGATCGAGGGGCGGTGCAACCGATTGCAGCCCCATAGCGGGAGCGAGCGAGGATCCCCCGCCGCCGGCGGCTAGCCGAGCGAAGCCGAGCCTTGGCGGCAAAAGGTTGCACCACCCCCCAAAAATGTTGGCCCACCCCGGTTTTAAACAGGGACC
>JAPUJU010000060.1 GCA_027296025.1 bacterium | reverse complement strand
ATTGGTCGGCCTGGGTGCGGCGTATCCGTCCCGGCCGCCCGTGTACCTGGCACTAGAGCCGGACGTCGTCGAGTCATTTTCGTCCACGATGGCGCGCTACCGCGTTGTGTTTGAGTCGGAGAATCTCGTTCTGGTACGGCTCGGCGCCCTCCCATAAGTGCGCCCGATTGCAGAACTCCGGCTATTGAAACCTGCAGGATTACGAAATGGCGCAGCGATTGGCCTTACTCGAAAACTTTTCCTAACGCGCACGAAGACTCGACGAGATTTCGAAGGCGAGGGGACGGACAGACGAGGTGTGCTACCCGCGCGGCCCTCAGTATCGGCAAGTCCGCTGTACTATCGCCGATATAATCGAACACGCCGCCCGGTGCGCGTTCAAGCATGGTGACAAGCTTCGCCGAACCTTTCTGATTGCGCGTGCCGTCGCTTGCAATGATATCGTCGAAGATGCCGACGTGCCGCGCGACCGCCACCGCGACCTCACGATGGGCAGCCGTTGCGAGAACCAGCGTTCTTCCCCCCGACTTTTCGTCACGCAAGAACTCCAGGACATTCTCCCGATAGGGGAGCCGGGATACGTCGATCGTCACCCTGCCCGCGATGTACTCTTTGAATGCCGCGCGGCCCCTCAAGACAACGAACGGCAGAATGAGCAGTTCCCATGGTCGCTTGCGCACCAACGTCCCGACGCCTACCCAAAGGGTATCTGTCGCGACGAGCGTTCCATCCAGATCAACAAAAAGGGGAGGCGCTTTTGGGATCTCTGCAGGCATAGGCTACGCGCAGGATACCGTTCGGCAGCGTGATTCGGGTACTACTTTTTGCCGTACTATTTGGGCGGCGCCCCGGGGTCAAGGGGAACGTTGGCAATGCGCTCATTGCCCTGGCCTTCACCCGGCGGCGGGAGGCTCGGGGCAATTTTGTTTGCCGCCCTCGCCGTTTTCTACGTAGTGTGGACGTGGGACGACGACTGGAGTTCGTTCGTGGCGATTGCCGGTCCGCTGGTGTGATCGGCGTGCTCTTTCAGATAAGCTGGATGAAAACGGGGCGCCACGATGGCAGTACGAACGCCGACCTGAGGAGGATTCGAATGGGTGATGACAAACGAATTATTCGCGGCAAGATGGAAATCGCAGGCATCGTGGGACCGGTGTGGTTCATCGGTTTTCTGTTCACGATGGGCTACGCGCAGATGTCGTTCGGCAAATTCATCCTGGTACTGCTCTTATGGCCGTACTATCTCGGCTCGGCAATGGGATGATTCCCTGCGCCTCACGCTTCCCGTAGAAACGGTGCACGAAACAACGTGGGGACGAGTGAAGGCGATGTACAGAGAGTAACTTGTAGCTGAGTCAGGACAGCGCCACCGGGGTACGGGCGCTTTCGTGCTCTTTTGCTGGCATCTGCCGGCGACATACTTTCCGTTCCGCGAAGCGAGGAGTTCCTTCTCGACGCGGTCACGAAACTAAAACGACGAATACATTTTCGCACCGAGTGCCCGATTAATACGGGCTTTTGACTCGAGAAGGTGCGCGTTCGCCTCGTCGTTGAGGCCTTGCTGAGCGGAGGCCCGATCGATCTGCTGTCCGAGTCGCGTCAGGTTCAGCCGGGCCAGGGATACCGCCTCCGACGGCACCGGGATCCCGCCGCCCGCAGGAGCCACAACCATGTTGATCAGACGGGTAGTATAACGGCGCTGCAGGTTGCGCTGCATGACAGCGGTATCACCGGACGGAACCATGTTGTCGGTCCAGATCGTCGTGGTCATGGTCCGCAACATCTCAGCGATCGTGTAGGGGTCATCGACCGTATAATCGACATCCACCATTCGCTGCAGACGCATCGGGTGCATTAGCTGAAACATCACGCCGTTCTGCAACCAGCCAACCCACGAGGTGTACGGGAAGTCGAACCGACGTCCGACCGCCCACACGTTGTTCTGCCAGTTCCGCATCTTGTCGTCCTGAAGCATGTGAAGCAGTTCCGGCGAGATCGCGAACGCATTTTTCGCAAACACGTGCTTCGCGAGAAAATCCATTGCGTCGCGCTGCTTCGCCGCCGACGTCGGCATGAGTGGGGTGTCTCCGTTGTCCGATCCGCGGTGTGGACGGGCGGTGTCCTGCCCGCCGATGTAGCGAACCGCGCGCGAACCCGCAATGTACTCCTGTATGAGAACCGTGATCACCGCGTTGCGAAGTGTTGAGAAACTCTCTCCGTCGCTCACGACACGCTCGACAAACTTTTCGTTTGTCAGGATGTCCTCACACACGCCCATTCGCTCTTCGGCCCAGGCCATCGGATCATCGGAAAGATCCCAGATCATGCACGCAGGATCGAGCGCTCCAGCAGGATATGTGTCTTCGTCGGTACCGTACGTATTTTCCTTCAGGTGTGCGTTGTCCGCGATCGTTTTCCGCAGCTCTTCACGTTCCTGGTCCGGCGTGAGATCGCCCGCGAGCTGCGTGTACCCGTACTTGACAACCCAATGGTCGGCCGTGCCGACAACCGGCGACCAGTAGTAGCCCTGCTTGCTGCGGTCGCGCGAAACGTTCGGCGACGCATAGTCCATGACGGACCCCGTCATCCCGATCTCCTCGATGACGCGTTTGTTGTTCAGCGCCTCAAACGGTACCGCTGTACTGCTTTTGAAGTTGTGGCGCATGCCGATGCCGTGCCCGACTTCGTGAGCCGTCACTTCGGCAATCGCCGCGCCGACATACTCTTCAGGCGTCTCCATTCCGTCGCCGTCCATCAGGAGCGCGAGCTGCATCAGTTCAATGCCGGAGGTAAGTCCGAACGAGAAATCACACATGAACCCGAACCGCTTCTGAAGCTCGGTAAACGCGGCTGCGTCCGGATTGGTGGACGGGTCCTTCAACCACATGATCATTGGATCGGAATTGATGAACGTTTCCGGTCCCGCGTATCGCCTGTAGGTCCTGCGGAAACTGGCAATCATGCTCTGCTCCATCAGAATGTCGGACTCGAGAATCTCACCCGTACGTGGATCGGTGCGATGCGGACCGATCGCGCCGAAGGACGGCTGATCGGAAACGATCCACCGAATCGTGTTGTAACGGGCGTCTTCGGCGTGATACTCGGGATCATCCCCGGGGTCCACGGCGATAATCGCGTTTTTGAATCCCGCATCCTCGAACGCGCGCTGCCACATCTCGACACCCCTTTTCACATACTTTTTGTATTGTTCGGGAATCGTGTGGTCGAGGTAATACGTGATCGGCTTCACCGGCTCCGAAAGTGCGGCGTTCGGGTCTTTCTTCTCGAGGCGCCAGCGGTTCACATAATAGACAAAAAAGTTGTCGTTCGCGTCGCGCGAAAAATCCTTGTGCTCGGTCATGTAGAAACCGATACGGTCGTCTCCGAGACGCGGCTTCATCGGTTCTTCGGGCAACGTCTGGATACTGTAGTTGATGCCAACTTCGATGTACCGGCTGTCCGGCACCGACGGCAGGTTGAGCCCGCGACGGTCCACCGGCGTAAACGTCAGAAGGGCTTCGATCTCAACGTTCTTCGGAAACGCGTTCAGGCGTCCGAAGGTATTACGCTTGCTGTCCAGACGCACCGGTTTGTCCAGTCCGATCTGCATCCACTGGCTGATGTCGGAAACATCGGACAGAAAAAAGCTGTTCACCTTGATAAGAACCGCTTTGTCTTTGTTTTCGCTTTCGATTTTCAGGCTTGCCAGAATGGAATTGCCGAAGGTGAGCGCTACCGCGTTTTCGAGTGCTTCATCGCCACCGGCACGGAAACGCGGGTTGATGCGACGGATCTGAATGTGATCCTCGGTACGGTGAAAATCGATCATGATCGTCTCGAGAATCGTGGTCGGCATGCCACCCAGGACCCATGTCGTTCCGATACCTTTCGACACGTTCATGAACAGCGCCATCGGCTTGTCGAGGTGCTCTTCACCGATCTCGAAGTACACGTCCTCGCGTTTCGTCCACACATTGAAAACACCTTCGTGCTTCGTGGCATCTTTGGTGACTTTCTTCCAGGGCTTGTATGTGTCCTTTTCGTCTTCCTTGTCACTCTTGTGGGCGGCGGACGACGACCACTTGTCCCGGGTCCCGCGGTTTTTTCGCTTTTCGTCCCCGTCATCGTGCGGGAGGGACTGGAGGTTCTCGTCGGACGCGGATGCGGACGCGGGCAACGTCGAAGCACCGGCGAGCAGGCCGGCGATAACATATATCGCGATAAGTATTGAAAATAGTCGCATTTAGAACCTCCGTCGGGGCGAAGCACCTGAAAATATAGGATCCGTTGAGAGTGGGATATGAGGACTACGACAAAGTATACCACAGGGTTGCGCTGAGGCGGGCGGGATTTGTGTGGCGTGCCGTTCGACGAGTGACGTGCCTCGTCCCGGGTATCCGCGGCGGGTAGTCGCGGGTGGTGCTCCGCCTTACGTGGGTCTATACTGGACCAGATGGCACGCAAACCACCCCGAGATCCGGCCGAGACGCCGACGAAGAAACTCTTCGCCGATCAGGCCGACGTGTACTCGGCCTACCGGCCCGGGTATCCCGCGGAGATGTTCGCATATTTCGCAGGTCTCGCGCCCGGCAGGGCGCTCGCCTGGGACTGCGGCACGGGCAGCGGTCAGGCGGCGGTCGGTGTCGCGGAGCACTTCGATTGCGTGGTCGCAACGGACGCGAGCCCCGAACAACTCGATCACGCGACGCCACACGACCGGGTGGAGTACCGACACGCGCCGGTCGAGTCTGCCCCGCTCGACGATCATTCTGTCGATCTGATTACCGTGGGCCAGGCCCTTCACTGGTTCAATCACGATGCGTTTTATAATGAAGTCCGCCGTGTCGCGGCTCCGGGCGGCGTGATCGCCGCATGGGGTTACCTCGCCGCGGACATCGACGAAGCGATGAATACCCTGATGGATTATTACCGCCTCGACCTCGTCGGATCGTACTGGTCACCCAGGGTGAAATACATGGTCGAGCGGTACGAAACGATCCCGTTTCCGTTCGAAGACATCGACACTCCCGACTTCACTGCTACGGCCGAGTGGTCGCTGGATCACTGGGTGGGTTTTCTTCGCAGCTGGTCATCGACACAGGAGTATCTGCGGCAGCACGGAGAAAATCCCGTCGACATCGTGCTTCCAAAACTCAGGGAGGCGTGGGGGGAGGCGAAGACGCGATTAATTCGCTGGCCGCTTTTTTGTCGCGTGGGATGTGTGGGGTGAACGTCGACTAAACCGGGGCGGAGGTACTAGCCTGCGAAAGCGCAGCGCGCAGCCTGTCGTTCTCTTCTCTCAACCGCTCGTTTTCCGCCGCATTAGTGATGCAGGTGCCGACGTTCTCGGCAAACACCTGGAGAACCTGCAAATCGTGTTCATCATAGAACGAGTCCGTGGAGCGGGAACCGACATTGATGACCCCGACCAGCCGGCGATATTTTCCCCTATTCGCTGCCGGCTACTTAGTACTTCGGCGAGATTGGCGTGACCGGTGGCGGCACAGACATGGAGCTCCGTACCTTCCCTGTTGGCCAGCATCAGCGACGCCTGTTGGCAGTCGAAAGCCTCGATACACATGTTCGTGATGCAGTCGAAGACCCCCTGGAGATCGTTGTTCGACCTCATCAATTGACTCACTCGTAGTAGTGCGTGCAGGCGTGTCTCGTCGCGACGCCCCTGTCCGATCGCCTGTTTCTGCACGCGCTCGAGCTGCTGCTGCACGGCCAGCACTTTGCGCCGCTGGTGGCCCAGGTAGACAACAAATACCGGTATCAGAACCGTCAGTGCAGCGAGAAGCACGTAGTCCGTCTTTATCCATGGCCAGAAATCCATATCAATATTATACATGCAAGCAGTGCGCCATCTCGGCGGCAGGATTGGCTGGACGTGGAGCTACAGCCACACGGTGCGCGACCCGGCGGCTTCTAGCCACCGCTGGCCAGCGTGTGGCACACCTGTTGCCAGTCTCCCCTACGACTAGACTCCAGTGAGGGTATTATTATGAGAAAATCATTCG
>JAPUJU010000006.1 GCA_027296025.1 bacterium | reverse complement strand
CCGCATGCTGATGGTCGCCGGAGGGCCCGGATTCGACGATCGGATCTCCCTACCCAACCCACTCAGATCACCCGCGGCGCCTTTTCCCGAAAACCAGCTTTGGGTAGAACGAGCCGGCGAAAAGATTCCCATACTGTGACGACTTTGATGATTCCTTTAGTACGTACAGATCGATGTCCTCGCGGTCGTTCGGACAACGGCGGCATGTACCCGGCTCGCATTCCTCCAGATCGCTCCCAACCGGGCTCGCGCGGCTCGACAACCCGACCGGGCGGGCATGAAAAATGAAAAACTTCGTTGAACTCCACGACGGCGGCCGGATCCCGCTCGAGGAATTGAGGCCGAGGGTGCCTCACATCAGCTTCATGGGTCCCACGCACCTCGATGTCTGCGAACGATGGGTCGGCCCCGCCGATCTTCCACCCGACCTGCGACCCGTCTACCTCAACTGCATTTACACGAAATCGGAGCGGACCAAACAGGTGACGGCATTGCTCGAACTGATTGGGGCCGGGAAGCTCAGGGTGTGCGCGGTCGAATCGAGTTTCGTCGGCCCGGAGTTTGCCGACCTGTTGGGCAAAGACGTTCGCATTCGACTGCGCGAGCCGCGCGATCACAACGCGATAGACCGGGCACAGTTCTTCCGATTCGCCATGAAGGTTTGCGCACATCGTCTATTTAGAGTTTTTCGACGGCGGCGGCTTGCCGCAAAGCGCGTCATTCGCGCATGGGTCGACACCACCGATTCACTCTACCCGACCGAAATCCGATCCGCATTGCTGCTGATATACCCCTTTCAGGGAAACCTGAAACGGCAACTTCGTTACCTTCGGCTGTGCAGGCGCGAAAACAGAAACTACAGCATGGCGGGCATTCCTTACCGATTCACCGACGTCGCGCGGATTTTTCTACGCCCGGCCGATCGGGAAGTCGCACTCATTCGAGGCGAGGCCCACGCTTACCGGAAGTGCGCCCGCGAGTACTTGTCGATGGGCGTCGAGCGTGTTTTCACGACCGACGAATTCGAAATGGCCGGAATCGAACTGTACCGCGCCCTGATGGTCAACAGCGTCCATTGCATGAACTCGAGCCACGGCGTCGGCGTGTACGGCCCCCACGTGAAGTACAGCCACTTCCGCTTTTATTGCGAGCAGCAACGGGAGTTCTACCTTCGCCGTAGCGAAGTCGACAGCCACGATTTCCGTCGGGTTTTGCCACCCGATGCCGAGGCCCCGCCGGACCCGGGGTCGCGATACGCTCCCTTGATCGTCTACATACAGGGGAACTGGAGGCAGACCGGCAAGGTGTATGAAGACCGGCTCGAGGGTGAGGCCATCGCGCGCGCCAAGCAGGTGTGTGCAAGTCTGGACATGCCGCTCGCAATCAAGGTACATCCCCAAGTCAGCGCCGCGGGCTGTGCCCGATTGCAACGGCAATTCGGCTTGCAGGTCGTGAGAGAACTCGATGAGCTGTCGGGTCATCACCTGACGTTCGTGAATCTGATGTCGACGGCCTACTACGCGTTTCTATTAAACGGTCCGACCGTTTTCGTAAAGGACGAACTGCTTCGACCGAACTACCTCTTTGGCGAAGGAATCCCCTGCGCCAAGCTGGAGGATCTTGAATCGGAGTTGGCTCGTTTTCGGGACGGCGGGCACTGGATTCGGCGCCTTCGGAGCCAGATCGACCGCGAAGAACGAAGGGTGTCGGCGAAACAACACGATGCACCGTTCACCGAGACCTGATCAAACGAGCCGGTTCACATCCTCCGCGGAGACAATGAATGAAGAAGCGAAGACACGCCCTGCACAGTGAGGGAACATATTTCCGGGCCCTTCCCTCTTCCGGCCCTCTGCGAATATAATGGGGCAATATTCTGCAAAAGTGCCTGAGATTGTGAGAGGGGAGTAGGGATGTTTTGGAATGATCGGCCGGACGGGCCACGTGGAAATCATGAATGAAGAACTTCGTTGAGCTCCACGACGGCAGCCGTATCCCGCTTGAGGAATTGAGGCCGAGGGTGCCCCACACAAGCTTCATGGGTCCCACGCACCTCGATGTCGTCACCCACCGTCGACAAATAAAATGCGAAACAGGCAGAGCGCCGCAAGGCAAACAGATGGCGAATGACCCCGCTGCCGGCCGCGAGCGCTGAGACCCCGATATGCGACTACTTTTTGTTATCGATAATCTGGCGTCGGGCGGAGCCCAGAGACAACTGGTCAGCCTGGCGCTCGGTTTGCACGAGCGCGGCCACTCAATCGAGTTCTTCATCTACTATCCCAAGTCCAGACACTTCGCCGACCAATTGGAGGAGTTGAAGATCCCCATCCACGAATTCGCCAAGGTCCGCCGGTTCTCGATCAAGATCGTGGCGGCACTGCGCCGGCAGATCTCGAAAGGCGCGTACGACGGAATCCTGTCATTTCTTCGCACGCCCGGCGTATATGCGGAACTCGCCAGGTTCGGGATGGACCGCCCCAAACTCATCGTCTCCGAGCGGGGTCCACCGTCGCCAAACACAACCGCCCCAGGTAGGTTCCTCGCAAGACAGCTCCATCGGTTGGCCGACCACGTGACGGTGAATTCGCATCATGAGCGCCTGCGAATCGAAGGCGAATCCGATTGGCTTCGCGGACGAATATCGACTATCTACAACGGCGTCGATTTGAACGTCTTCCATCCACCGCAGAACGAAATACCTCGGGACAAGGGCGATCCGCTCCGCCTGCTCGCCATCGGAACGGTAAACCCGCACAAGAACATGATGGGCCTGATTCGAGCCCTGGCCTTGGTTCGAGAGAAACGGGGCGACCTGCCGTTGCTCGTCCGCTGGGCCGGAAAGCGAAGCCAAAATCCGGAGGGGGAACGGACATTTCAACAAACGGACAACCTTATCTCTGAACTGGATTTGAAGTCAAACTGGGAATGGCTGGGGGAGCGCAAGGACATTCCCTCATTGCTGCGTCAACACGACGCCGTGGTCCACCCCAGCACGCGAGAGGGATTGCCGAACGCAATCTGCGAGGGCTTGGCAAGTGGTCGCCCCATACTGGCCGGAGGGATCCTCGATCACCCGCGGCTGGTGCAACAGGGCGTGCGCGGTCTCTTGTTTGACCCCCGCGACCCGGAGGACATCGCCAAAACGCTGTTGGATTTCTGCGAGTTGCAACCCGATGTCCGCAAACAGATGGGAAAAGCGGCCCGGGCGTTTGCAGAAACGGAACTCAGCCTGCCTCACATAGCCGAGATCTACGAGCAACGATTCGTGCGGTTGGGCTGCCCTCGAAACTCGCGGGACGCGTAATCAGTCCGTTTCCACCGAAAGAACTCAGTCAATCAGAGCCGCCTCACGAAGACCGGGGATGGCGCGGAAGATCTGCTGATCACCGCCGAGCGGTTTCGCGGACGTGGTGTTTGCTTGCCCATTCGCCGCGGTCCGGGTGATCGACCCATGATTTCCGGTTAGCAGTCTCGGTGAGTAACTGTTAGCGAATCTGGAAATGACGAATGGTAACCCGTGTTATGAACAGCCCGCGCTGCGAATGCGGCTTATGCGGCGATCCCATCCCGCCAACTGCAGACATGCCCATATAAGAGTCCTGACGTTACGGCGGCCGGATAAGTGGTCATCCAACATGGCGTTCAGTTCATTGCGATCCAGCCAGTCATGCAAATGAGTGTCGTCGCTGCGAAGTTCGTCGCATACCCATTCTTTCAGCGGTCCCCGAATCCATTGAGCCATCGGGACACTGAAGCCCATTTTGGGGCGATCCCACAGATGTCTCGGAAGGTATTTCTCAAGCAGGGCCTTGGCGAAATGCTTTTGCTCGCGCCCTGCCGTCTTGTAGGCGATTGGAATTCGTGCGGCGAGTTCAACGACGCGATGGTCGAGAATAGGCACGCGCGCCTCCAGGGACACGGCCATGCTTGACCGATCCACTTTTGTAAGGATATCGTCCACCAAATACCCGTGCAAATCGATGACTCCTCCGAGCAGATCGATTTCATTTTGAGGCAACTGTGCAGTTGCCTCGCGCCCGATTTCGAGGAGTCTATTCGAATCGCCGTTGTGGCGATGCAACTTGGAATAGTGGCCGGGCAACCAAGAGTGTGGCCTCACGAAAAAAGATGCGAAATCACTGAAGCCGATCCGATACCCCCAATCGCTCAACAGCGACCCTTGGCGAAGACGCATGCATGCGCCGACCGCCTGGCGAAGGGGTCGTGGCACGTGACGCAGGAACGGAAACAACCGCATGGATTTGGTCACGTAGCTGTTGTATCCCCAGAACAACTCGTCTCCGCCGTCGCCGCTCAAGGCGACCGTCACGTAATCACGGGTCATCCGAGAAAGCGCCAATGTCGGAATACTCGAGTAGTCGGCGAAGGGCTCGTCAAAATGCTCGCTATTCACGCGCGCAGCGTCGAGGATGTTTTCTTCAGACAAGTAGAATTCTTCATGCTCGGTGCCCAGATGCTCTGCGATGCGCTTCGCCGCGGGGGCCTCGTTCCATTCCGGGACTGAAAAACCGACCGAGAATGTGCGTAGTCGTCCCGAATGCGCCCGGCGCATGAGCGCCACCACCAAGGAAGAATCAATCCCCCCACTCAAGAAGGCGCCTAACGGCACGTCGCTGATCAGTCGCATTTCGACCGCCGACGACAACTCAACGTCAAGAGCCTCGAGGGCCTCTTCTCTACTCGCGAACGCGTCCCGACTATTGTAATACTCCGTCGCGCTCCAGTATCTCTGAATACGCGGCTCGGGGTTACGTAGATTCAACGTCAGAAAATGAGCCGGGGGCAGTTTTCGGACGCCCTCGAAAATGGACTGTGGCGACGGGATATACCCATTCAGTAAGAATTGCCTGATGCCGTCCTGCGATACCTCCAATTGTAGACTTGGCAGGGCGGCCAGCGCTGTTACCTCGGACGCGAACGCAAATTGGCGGCCGTCCCAGTAGTAATATAGGGGCTTGATGCCGATTCGGTCGCGAACCAACCACAGGCGTTCGCGTTCCTTGTCCCAAATGGCGAAAGCAAACATGCCGCGGAGCGACTGGACCGCCGTCTCCCCAAATGCGTCGTACGCGGCCAGAATCACTTCCGTATCGCATTCGCTGGAAAACGAGTAGCCCTTTTTTTCGAGACCGTCGCGGATTTCACGAAAGTTGTACACCTCGCCGTTATATACAATCGTCGATCCGGTGCGCGGGCTGATCAACGGTTGGTGACCGGCGCCCGAAATATCTAGAATACTCAAGCGAGTGTGGGCGAGGGTAAGTCGAACCTCTCCGGCAGTCGTGGCATGAAGGCATCCCCGGTCGTCCGGTCCCCGATGTTCAAGAAGTCGCAAGGCCTTTGTGAATGATTCCGGCGATTCGTGATGACCGGAAAACGTAATCTTGCCGAGAATGCCGCACATGTTCTTTCTGCTCCAGTCAGGCCCCGCAGTACTTCTTTGACTCTGGAACTCTCGTCCAGCCGCGCTTCATCGCCAAACCCGGGACCAACCTGTCGTGAATCGCGGGCAGCGCACGGCCCGCCTTGTTCAGCACGTCGAAAAAAAACCATGGTTGCGCGGCGCCATCCACTTCAAAGGCAACAGGTCGCGAATCCTCTCCAGGTCGAGAACGCCCGCATCGGCATCGCAATTCAGCACGCGCAGCGCACGAAAGTACCCGGTTTCCCGGACGATATCAAACGCCTGCTGAGCGTTGCCAAGCTTAACGGAGATCAACTGCGCCGAGCCGGTTTTTCGCGCGATGCTGCCGATGAACACCGTTGCGTCAGGCGCCCGGCGACTGTTGGGGCGCTTGCATACGGTTTCGAAGAGCATTCAATTCGGCTCGAAGCGACTGGACTTCAGACTCGAGCCCGGCGAGTCGAGCCTCGAACGCTTCGTTCCCCGACTCGGACGGCGCGGTCGAATGCACGATCTCGGCGACGCTCGCCGGTGCGTCCTCCGGCTGAACATCGCCGCCCAGGAGTTGTACGAAGCGCGTGGTTGACCGACCGGGCTGGCGCGAAAGCTCCTTGACCATCGGCTGCTCGGCCCGCTCCAGCTCCGACAAAACCTGACGCACACGCTCTATGTCACCCAGGTTGGTCATGCGGGAGGCCCGGG
>JAPUJU010000059.1 GCA_027296025.1 bacterium | reverse complement strand
GCTGCGTGCGGCGGGGGGCCCCCATCGGCGCCACCCGCGCGAGAAACACGGAACCCAGGCCGGTGCGTAAGGATAGGGGTTAGCGGCGAGTTCCGCAGCGCGCCGAACGAGCAGAGGCGGAGACCACTGTGTCCCCATCGGCGCGCGAGGATGTTTGAGCCGCACCCCTATCCTTGCGTGCCGGCCAGACAGCCCCGGGGCTTCTAAAGAGCTTCGGCGTCCGGGTAGCCGTCGGCGCCGTTCAGCACGAAACGCTGCACCATCTCGCGCTCGATGTCACGGAAGTTGGTAAAGGGAACGTGCTCGATATCAGCTATGCGGCAGAAATCGAGTAGTTCGCCTTTGGCGAAAACGAGGTCGGAGTAGTGACACGGGCACCGGTCGGAGAGACCGTTGCCGATGTAAACGATGTAGTACCCCTGGCGCTTGTACTGCTCGAGGTGATGCGTCTTGCAGTTGCCACAGTCCTGGCACTCGCGCAGATCATAGTACGGAAAGGATACCTGAAGCTTGTCATCTATGATGTGGAGAACATTGGCGAAGAAGTCGATGTCGCCGAGACCGTTCCGTACCAGCATGCGCTCGATATAGTGATCGAGGCCATCGCTGACAATAACGAATTCCATCCCGCGCTTGCGCGTGAAGTCGATGAAGTCTTTGAAATAGGGATCTAATTGACACCGGCCGGCGAATTCGTCGAGGTCCGCACGCGTTGCGTGTGCGAGTTCTGCCTCACGCTCGAGGCACTCGCGTGACGATATCCGTCCGGCTTTCCAATCTTCTATGACGGGCCCACTGAGCTCCGGGTCGGCAAACGTCTGAAACAAAGTGTTGCCTACGTCGTCCACCGAAACAGTGCCGTCGAAATCGCAGAGGATTGCAATTTTTTCCATTAGTCAAGGCTCGCCTTTTTTAGCCCCCGCTGCTCTTCGACGTAATCGAACATCGCCTGAAGGGTCGGCGCCTCTTCGAAGAGTTCCAGCACTCGCTGGAATTCAGGATCGTTCTCGAGAACGACCCGGTACATGGCTTTTCGTCCAAAGTCCTTGGACGCCAATTCCCGCTTGATCGCTTTCTTGACGTAGTCGAGGCTCGTTCCGGAGAAATCCTCTTCGGTGAACTCGAATTCCCGCTCCTTCAGCAGCGTTTTGAATTGGGCGAGAATTTCATCGGTCACTTCGAAGTTCTCGTCGGGTTCGTGTGTCATGGAGTATCTGATCGCGAACGTGAAGAATAACGCGTCGCGCTCGAGGCCGCGTTCGAGGTCACCGTACTCCTGCGGCTCGAACTCGAGATCCGGCTTGATACCGCCACCGCCAAAGACCTTGCGGCCTCCCGACGTGTGAAAAATCCGTATATCTTCGACCTCACTCCCGTCAGTCTGAGTTATCGCAACAACGTCTTCGCTCTCACTGTTAGAGCCCTCGACGACCGCGGTCACATTGTCGCTGTCGACCTTCCTGTGGTCCTTGTGAATGCTTCGACCCGACGGCGTGTAGTATTTCGCGGTCGTGAGCTTGACAGCCTGGCTGTCGCTCAAACTGAAAACCGTCTGGACGGTTCCTTTTCCGAACGTCGTCTGGCCGACGAGAAAGCCGGCATCCCAGTCCTGCAGCGCGCCCGCAACAATCTCGGAAGCGCTGGCGCTGGCGCCATTGACCATGACGATGATCGGATACCCGTGGTGTTTGTGACTCTTGCCCGAGTAGTACTTGTGATTGTTGCGGGAGTAACGGCCCTTTGTGTAGACCACGAGCCGGTCCTTTTCGAGAAACAGCTCGGAGACGCCCGTCGCGGCCTGGAGCAGGCCGCCCGGGTTGGACCGCAGATCCAGAACGAGACCCTTCATCGGTGCCGCCTCGAGCTCCTCGAGAGCATCGACGAGTTCGCGACGTGTATTTTTCGAGAACGAAGATAGCTTCACATAGCCAATATCGTCGAACATCCCCTGGTACGACACGCTCTTGACCTTGATTTCCTCTCGCACAAGGCTGTACTCGATCGGCTCGTCGCCGCCAGGCCGACTTACCTTGAAACGGACCGTTGTCCCCGGCTCGCCACGCAGGAAGCGGACGGCCTTTGTGACGTGCCAACCTTCGGAGGGTTCACCCTCGATTTCAACGATCCGGTCTCCACCCTGAAGCCCGGCCCGGTCCGCGGGTGTGCCTTCGATCGGGGAGATGACCGTCGGATAGTTGTCTCTGAAAGAAATGAAGATACCCAGGCCGCCGAACTGGCCCTGGGTGCTCAGCATGAGATCCTCGTAGTCCAGACCCGTCAGAAACTGACTGTGAGGATCGAGGTCCTTGAGCAGACTTTCAATCGCTTTGGTGATGATCTCATGGGTGTCGACTTCATCGACGTAGTAGGATTGCACCTTTTCGATAACCTTCGTAAAGGTCTCGAGATCGACGAGGACATCGTTGTTTGACCGGCTCTTGGCCCACGATGCGATAGCCAGCGTGGAGAGCAGGATCAGCAGTGCGACTGCGACGACTCGGCGGTTGAAAAGCTGCTTCATGGGGTGTGCCTCCGCGGTTGGGGATAGTATTGGACTCAAGAGTCCGAGTCTGTGTGGAAATCTAGCATATCGTATTCCAAAACCTGGTTACACTGCTGAGGCTTCTAAGTGCCCACAATATAATGGTTTTTTGGGAGCGCATCAATAGGGTTCGCCGCGGGCTCCTTAGCGATAACACCCAACCCGGGACGAACAAGTTTCAACGAAGCCGGTAATATGATATGGATGGACTGACAAATTGATCCGCCAGACCGGGAAGAAACGCCTATTTATCAGGGGCTTACCCCACATGAAAAAAAATCGCGGCCGCTTCATCGTCCTCGAGGGATTGGATGGGTCAGGAACCACAACTCAGACCCGTCACCTGGCAAAATGGCTCGAAGATCAGAATCTCACGGTCAAGAAAACCTTCGAGCCTACGGATGGACCGGTCGGAAAACTGATTCGCAACGTCCTGTCGCGGAAGCCCGTCTCAAGCGATTCGAACACGCCGGCATCATTCAGTGAAGACGCATTGTGCCTGCTCTTTGCCGCCGATCGCATTGAGCACTCCCACCAGATCAGGGAATGGCAGGCCGGCGGCAGGGACGTGGTGTGCGATCGATACGTCCACTCATCGATTGCGTACCAGTCGCTCGGCCCCAGCATCTCGGCCGAACGCGTCGTCGAGACAAACCGAGGCGTCGCGGTCCCGGACCTCACGATATTTCTCGATATCCCGGTGGAGGCCTGCCTCGAACGACTCCAAGGTCGCAATGAATCACCGAGCGTCTACGAGAAGAAGAACATCCTTGCCCAAATCCACCGGAACTACCTCAAGACGGCGGCGCTCTATGCGGAGCACTTCGGACCCATATATACCGTCGACGGAAGCCGGTCGGTCGCGGAAGTCACTGAAGCGATCAAAGTTATCGTGGGAAAATTGCGCAAGGGCGTGAGCCGCTAACCCTGCGGGTTCTCTGACACGTCGGATGTCGGGACTTCCGAGGAGCCGGCTTTGTCCGCGCGCGTCACTTTCCATCCGTGATAGATTCGTTGCCCGACCGTAATTGTCGAACCGAGTGCAAGAACCATCATCGCAAAAAATAACGCCCAGCTCCCGAGCAGGAGCCCGAGCATCAGAACGATCATTCGCTCCGGGCGCTCGAACCAGCCGACATGGCACGTGTACCCCAGCCCTTCGAGTCGTGCGCGGGTGTAACTGATCATGAACGAACCGGACAGAGCGATGAGAACAAGAACGATTGTGAAAACGCCGAAGCCCTGAGGACGCGTAACGTAGTAGACGATGATCCCGCCGAAGTAGGCAAGCTCGGCGATCCGATCCAAAGTGGAGTCGATGAACGCTCCAAACTTGCTCTCGGCACCTTGTCGCCGTGCGAGCTGGCCGTCCAGGACATCACACAATCCCACAACGATCAACCACAGGCCGCCGGAAAAAAGGGATCCGCGGGCAACAACCGTCGCGCCGTAAATGCTGATCACCAGGCCGAGCACGGTAATCGCGGTCGGCGGAAGGCCGAGCGACGCGAGCAGACCCGTGATCGGGTCGAGGAACTTTCGAGACGTTTGCTTGAGCTTCGCTTTATCCATGGCTTGATTCAACGCGCGAAAACATGATCCGGCGAGCGAACTTAAACGTCAAGGTCATTTGTCTCGGCCTTTGAGCACAAGCACGATCTCGCCGCGAACCTTTCGGCTGGTGTAATGGTCGAGCAGTTCGGACGCGCTTCCGCGCCGAACTTCTTCGTGCAGCTTGGTAATTTCGCGGGTCACCGCGACCTGTCGCTCGGGCAAGACGGTGGCGACCGCTTCGAGCACTTTGATCAGGCGGTGCGGTGACACAAAAAATACGCCAGTGCGCCGTTCGTCGACGAACGTCTCCAGCTTTCGTGTTAGCTCGCCGCTCTTCCTTGGAAGAAAACCCTCGAAGATAAAGGCATCCGTCGGAAACCCGCTCAGGAGTAATGCCGGCAGAAGCGCGTTGGCGCCCGGTGCAACCGACACGGGAATCTCCTCAGCGATTGCCGCACGTATGATATAGAAGCCGGGATCGGATATCCCCGGTGTGCCAGCGTCCGACACCAGGGCCAGCGTATCACCTTGCTTCAACCGTTCGATCATTTTCGGCGTCAGGCGTTCCTTATTGTGATCGTGGTAGGCGATCAGCTCGTTCCGGAATCCGTAGTGCGTGAGAAGTTTTCGTGTATGGCGCGTGTCTTCGGCGAGAATCGCCGTCGCGCTCTTGAGGATCTCGATCCCACGTTGCGTCATGTCGGCGAGGTTTCCGATTGGCGTGCTGACCAGAATCAAACTACCGGGGGCGGTGTTGTTCAAGATGCCTTCACGGTCGCGAGAACCTCACCGACGTGATCGACGTCATCGGCATTGACATCGAGGTGCGTCACCATTCGGATGACACCCGGCCGGATCGCTGCTGTAAGGATGCCGTTTTCCTCCAGCACCGACAAAAATTCACCAGCGCTCATAAACGATTCGTCCACGCGAAAGATCACCATGTTCGTCTCAACGGAGAAAACCCGTTCGAGTCCGTCCGTCGTGTCGATAAGCTTTCCGATGCGGCTGGCGGTCCGGTGGTCCTCCGTTAGTCGGGAGAGGTGGTTATCCAGCGCGTACATCGCAGCCGCTGCAAGGATCCCAGCCTGGCGCATTCCACCGCCAAAGAGTTTCCGCGCCTTGTGGGCCCGCTTGATCAGTTCCGAGGTACCTGCGACGATTGATCCGACCGGGGCACCGAGCCCTTTCGAAAAGCACATGCTCACCGTGTCCGCGCATGACGCGTACTGTTCAAACGAAATGTCCGACGCGGCGACGGCATTCGCCAGCCGGGCACCGTCGAGGTGAACGCTCAGTCCGTGCTCAGATGCGAGTTCGCGAATCCGCTGCATTTCGTCCAGAGGAAAGATTTTCCCCGCACCTCGATTGTGTGTATTTTCTATCGCGATCAGTCGCGTGTTCGGAAGGTGGACGTTCTTTGGACGAATGTGCGGGGCAATCTGTTCGGCCGTTATCACGCCCTGCTCGCCGTCGAGTGGATTGAGCTGAATCCCGGACAGCACCGCCGGCGCGGCAACTTCAAAGTTGAAGATGTGACAGTTGCGGTCGCAGATAACTTCGTCGCCGCGTTGGGTGTGGGCCGCGAGCGCGACCTGGTTCGCCATCGTGCCGCTCGGGACGAACAGCGCGGCCACTTTTCCGAAGAGCGTGGCCATGCGTTCCTGTAGCGCGATCACCGTCGGGTCGTCACCGAAGACGTCGTCACCGACATCTGCCTCAGCCATGGCCCGGCGCATTTCGGGTCCCGGACGCGTGACCGTGTCGCTCCGTAGATCCACTATCCTCGGCATGCGAAGACTATCCTGACAAAGGTGTTTGTGGGAACTTGCCCCGCGGAGGCTACAGGAGGCTATGCGTTGGAGACCATGTCTTTCAGTTCTTTCGATACCTTGAACACCGGGACATTGCGATCGGGTACCGGGACGGCTTCACCCGTGCGTGGGTTGCGCGCCATGCGTGCCTTTCTCGCCTTGACCTTGAAGGTGCCGAATCCACGGATCTCGTAATGCTTGCCCTCCGCGAGCGCCTTGGAAATCGATTCCAGGAACTGGTCCATTGCCGTGGCGACGTCTTTCTTGGTCAGTCCGGTTTTGGTGGCAATGTCCTCGACGATTTCGGCTTTGGTCATAGCAAATGCCTCCTTGCACAGAAACAATTCCAAAACCACTTCAACGATTAAATCCCATAAGTCATGACGCGTCAATACCTTTTTGAGGGGCCCCATATTCCGGCACGCACCGAATCCCACCTGTTTCATTTTGCACAGCGTCCCTGCGGCGGTCGACCGAAATCCACTGCGGCTGCGTCAGTCTGAGAAACAATGCGCCCCTGCCGGTCCGTTCGCGCGAGCACAAACCATCACGCGTTTTCATAACGTGTCGGTACGGTACAAGACGCATGCGTGCGACATCTGAATCCCTTCCGACACACCGATCAAAGTCTTGGTACACGGATTGCTGAACGGGTGAGTGCTGCGAGGTGGTCACCGACATCGCTTCATGCTTCAACATCGAACTGCCTCGCAGCTGTAGTCTTCCGTTGTCGCTCCGCTCATACACCGCGTATCGAGAATCGGGAACATCTCCTCACTTTTTTTATAGAGCCGCAGCGAGTCCGATCAGTTTGTAGAGGCCGTTCACTATGAACATGTAAGGCGGGCCGATCAGCATGCTGAGCGTGCGCGTCATCATGAGCACGATGAGAATCATGAAACCGTACGGGCGAATCGACGCAAGCATGCCGCGGTACGGTTCCGGAAGATACCGCATGAGAATCCAGTGCCCGTCCAGCGGAGGGATCGGCAGCAGGTTGAAAATCGCCAGAATGCAATTGATCTGAATCAGATTGCCGCAAATCGTTTTGAAAAACAGAAACGTGTTCCCCCGTCCAACCTCCAGGCCGTCGACGTTCTGATAAACGAGAATCACGACGATGTAGAGAAGCGTTGCCAGAATTGCGAGCAGAAAATTCGATGCGGGTCCGGCCGCCGCAACATAGGCGTTGTGCACAACTGGATTCCGCAGGTTCGCAGAATTGACGGGGACGGGTTTCGCCCAACCGAACAGCATTCCGCTGAAATATGCAATGAGCGGAACGATGACACTGCCGAACAGATCGACGTGTGGAAGCGGGTTCATCGTGATCCGCCCCATCTGACGCGCGGTCGGGTCACCGAAGTATTCCGCGACAAGTCCGTGCGCGTTCTCGTGAACGACAATACAGAAAACGAACACGGCCAGCGCAACGATCGCTTGAAGAATATCCGGCGCTGCCAACTCTTACTCCTTACTATCGGACTTTCAAAACTTTATGGCACTGGGGAATCACGCGGACGTCGAAGAGATTCTTCATCGCCACCCGCTGCCCCTGGTCCAGGAGGGAACTGATTTTCCTACGGGCTTCGACACCCTTGGATGAACCGAGGAAAATCGCGCTCTCCGGTTGAAGAATGAACGGTGCGCTGCGATCCGCGACCGCCAGGATCTTAGCGGCCCGTTCGATCTCTTCAATCTTCGTATTGTCGTCGACGACTACTTTTACAAAAAACTCTTTTCCGACGAGCCATTTGACAAACTTCTCGTGTGTCTCCCAGTGCGATTCACCCGTGGCCGACGGCATCTTCATATCCATGGAAACGACATCGACGAACGGCCGAAGCAACCGAAGGCCTTCGACCTCCAGCCCGCTCGTTTCCAGGTAGATTTTCGCGCCCTGTCCCCGAAGTGACTTCGTGACCTCGAGGAGAAACTCCTTCTGTTCGAGCGGCTCCCCGCCCGTGAGACTCACCGTTCGGACCGGCCCGAACGCGTCCGCGACCGCCAGCGTCGCGTTGACGGCCTGCGGGACCGACAACGGATTGTCGACGGGCGTGCGCTTGCCGGCATGGACCGCGCAGCGCTTGTGCTCTACCTTGCTCGCCGGTGTGTCGCACCAGTTGCAGGTCGCTGTGCAGCCGGCCGTCCGAAAGAACACCTGTCGCTCGCCCATGTAGATCCCCTCACCCTGAACCGAGCAGAAAATCTCCGACACGTAACCCGTGATGGCCTCCACCCGGGGCTCCGGGCGTGGTACATACTCCGTGTTGATCTTGTATACGCGTTTTTCAACTCGCATAGGATCACCTCAGGATATGGCTCTCACCTTGGTTTGTGCATGAGCGCACGATCTCAGTTCACGATCGTAATCGTCCAGCAACCTGCGAAGCAGCGCGTGGGGATCCAGACCCATGGCTTCGAGCCCGACCGCCGGCACGGGCGCCCCCTCGGGACGGACGTTGATGCCCAGGTGAATCATGCATCCACCGGGCGACGGCGCGGCGATCGATACCGTCAGCTTGCGCCCATCATAGTACACATCGTCTCCGGAGCGCTGAACCCCCTTGAAACGCTCGCCAAGTATCTCACACAAGAGGCAGACAAGCATCCGTTGTCTGAGAACCCCCTCGGCGATGTTACAGCCCGGGTGTTCGGCAAGCACGTGCGCCATCAATTCCGCTTCGATAAACGTCCCGGCCTCTGCGTCTTCCATGTCTACGAGGTCTTCGTTGTTCACCCTGCACGGGCCGACGAAACCCACCGCAGCCTCACCCTCCAACCCGCTGGCTTCCCGCACCCATCCGCTTCGAAGTTCCCTGCCGGTGTACGGGATCTCATGATCGACGACCATCACGTTCACGAGCGCCCCTCCCCTTCATCTTCGAACTCGAGGCGGGGCCGAACGTCTACGTCAACCTCCACGAGAGCCGCCTTGAGCCGCAGGCAGGAGGCGCAGCCCCCGCACATGCGGTTTCGCCCGTGGTAGCAGCTCCAGATGACCGAAAGCGGCGCCCCAAGTTCGGCTCCGTATCGCAGAATTTCCGCTTTGGACAATTCCTGGGTGAAGCTCCTCACCCGGACACCGGTTCGCGTGGACATCTCGAGCGCCCGGTTCGCGCGGGTCACGTACTCGGCGCTGTTGTCGGGGAACTCTTCGGCCTCCTCGCGATTGAAGCCGGTTACAAGAGTATCGCAGTCGTACTGCTCCGCATACGCAGCACCCACGTTCAAAAAAACACCGTTGCGGTTGGGAATCCACACCGCGTCGAGGGAGTCGAGCGCGCCGGGATTTTCGGCGCCGTCGCGCCGCATCCCGTCGGGGGAGATTTCCCCAAGCCAGGAGACATTTACTTCGCGAAAGGGCAGATCGTAGAAATTTACGACACCCGTGACCGCGTCGCGCTCCCGTTCGAGAGCCCTCTGAGCGTAGTCAAAGAACAAAACAAGGCGCACGGATGTCTCCTCGACCGCGGCGGCGAGCGAGACCACCGAATCCAGACCTCCGCTTACCAGTGCGATGCTCCTGGAATCATTTTTCCCGTCCGGCATGTTGAAAAACCACCCCAGAATTTTGCGAAAAACACGACCTGAGAATTGCTAATCCAATTAACAGTAACGATTTCTGCAATCACAAGCAA
>JAPUJU010000058.1 GCA_027296025.1 bacterium | reverse complement strand
CAGTTTTTCTTTGACAAGATATCGGTAAAAAGGGTATTTCGTACGTGTATTCGTGAGGTACGCGACGTTTCTAAACTCTTAACCGTGGAGGGATCCCAAATGGCGAAAACAGCCAAAAAGGGTGGCGACCTTATCATCTCGAAAGCACGTACGAAGGCCGCGTCGAGAAAGTGCAACGTAGCAGGCGAGTTCTATGGTGCGCTGGACAAGAAAGTTCGCGACATGATCAAAGACGCTGAGGGACGTGCGATGGGCAATAAGAGGAAGACGCTCAAGGCGGTCGACATCTAGAGAATCTTTCGTCAATCGAAACGAATCGACGATTTCTGGGGATCGGGCCTTGCTGCCCGGTCCCCGTTCTCTTTCCTCGTTGGCTGTCGGCAAGGTTGTCGGAGTTCGCAGCCCACGCTCCACTTCACCCGGCTGGCTGCCTTCGGCAGCGGATCCTCGCTCGCTCCTGCAAAGTTCCGCTCGTGCATCATCCGGCAGGCTCGTTGCTTGTGGCAGTGCCCCGGAGCCGTTCATTGTCGTCATCGCCGCTTGGCCTTGCCAAAGCCTTGTTTCAGTGCTAAATTAGCGCAATTAACCTGAACCTGGAGAGGGAGGCTCGTTGGAGAAGATCATAGGTACGGGCATCACGTTTGATGATGTCCTGCTGGTTCCCGCCAAATCGTCTGTCGTACCCGCCGAGGCCGATACCCAGACCCAGCTGACCAGGAAAATTCACCTCAACATCCCGATCGTCTCCGCCGCCATGGACACGGTGACCGAGGCAGAACTCGCCATCGCGCTTGCGCGCCAGGGCGGGATCGGGATCGTTCACAAGAACATGAGTGTGGAGAATCAGGCGCGCGAGATCGACCGCGTCAAACTCAGCGAGAGCGGTGTAATCGCGAACCCGATTACGCTTGGGCCGGATCAGACGATCCGCGATGCGCTGACGGTCATGAAAAAGTACCGGATATCCGGTGTCCCCGTCACCGAGCAGGATGGCGTGCTGATTGGCATGTTGACCAACCGGGATCTGAGGTTCGTCGAAGATGACTCCATGCCGATCAGGAACGTGATGACCCGTGAGAATCTGATCACGGTTGGTGAGGGAACGTCGATGGAGGAAGCACAGAAAATGCTTCACGAGCACCGGATCGAGAAGCTCCCCGTCGTCGACGAGAAGAACAGGGTCCGGGGACTCATCACATTCAAGGACATGAAGAAGAAGCTGGACTTTCCCGACGCGTGCAAAGATGACGAGGGAAGACTGTGTGTGGGTGCGGCCGTCGGTGTCGGTTCGGACGCTTTCAAGCGTGCCGATCTTCTGGTGGAAGCGAACGTAGACGTTGTCGTCATTGATACGGCGCATGGACACTCAAAGAACGTTCTAGATGCGCTTACGAACATAAAGACGCGCCACCGGAAGCTTCAAGTGATCGTCGGCAACATCGCCACGGCGAAGGCGGCGGAGGACCTCATCAAATGCGGCGCCGACGCAATCAAAATCGGGATGGGGCCAGGGGCTATCTGCACAACACGTGTTGTCGCGGGTGCCGGGGTTCCTCAGATCACCGCGATCATGGATTGCGCCGCTGTCGCCGCGCGTGCGGGTATTCCGGTCATCGCGGACGGTGGTGTGAAGTACAGCGGGGATATTGTCAAGGCCATTGCGGCGGGTGCGGACTCGGTCATGATCGGCAGCCTCTTTGCCGGCACCGAAGAGAGTCCCGGCCAGATAGAGCTGTTCGAAGGACGCGCGTTCAAGAGTTACCGCGGCATGGGGTCGATCGATGCTATGAAACAAGGAGGCGGCGATCGATACATGCAGGAAGATGTGGACGAGTCAAGACTCGTCGCGGAAGGCATCGAGGGACGCGTTCCCTTCAAAGGCAAGTTGAGCGATTCCGTGTTTCAACTGGTCGGAGGCCTGCGCGCCGGGATGGGGTACGGCGGCGTCAAGACGATCGCGGATCTCAAGAAGAAGAGCAAGTTCATTCGCGTATCTAGCGCCGGGTTGAAAGAGAGTCATCCACACGACGTCATGGTGACCAAAGAGGCTCCGAACTACCGGCCGACGTAAGGATTTTCGCAGATGACATGGCACGGGCAGATCAATCGCACGATCTGGGAGATCGGACATCAGATAAAGCGGGAGCCCCGAGACTTCCGGCTCCGCAAAGAGTATCTCCGCACCCATTTTCTCCAGCGTTACGAGCTGGATCGCAGTCTTCATATTCCGCGCGATGACCGCTCCTTTCTGTTCATGCAGGAAAGGCGCGCGCCGGTCTGCCTTCTTCTTCACGGTGAAAACGGAACGCCCGCCGAGATGCGGGACCTCGGGAACTATCTCTATTCGCGCGGCCTGACACTCTACTGCCCGCGAATTTCCCGGTACGACTCGAAAGACCGTCTGGTGTCATGGGAATCATGGGTGACAGCGGCAGAAGGAGCTCTGACCACCGTTCTCCAGTACTCGCGGGAGGCTGTTGTCATCGGGTCGAGTTTCGGCGGCACCATCGCGCTGATCCTCGATGAGCTGCACCGGATCAAAGCACTGACGCTCCTGGCGCCGGCGCTCTACCCAAAACTCGGTTTCAAGGCGCGCCTTTTCCTGTTGGCGAAGCATATCGTACCGAACGTTTACTTCCGCCTGGCAGGGTGGGATGGCGAAACGACGAAAGCCATGGAGCGTGTACGCGTCCGGAAGACAAAGGTCACCACGCCGATGCTCGCGCTTCAGGCGCGGAACGACAATGTCGTGTCCGGCAAGGGCCTGAAATTTCTCCGTCGCATCGTGATGAATGAAAAGACCGAGATCGTCCTCCTGCCCGACGGGGCGCACGCGTTAACCCGGGGGAATGTGCGAAATGACGTGTTTGAACGTGTGTACGGTTTTCTCGGAAAAATCCGCATCGTCCGGCCGCAGGACGGGCCCGGTGAGAGCGCACCCGCAGGAAGTCCACAGGCCCGGACTTCGTCGGGGCCCAGATCGCCCAGGGGCCACCGGGACCGGACACGCGTTCCGAGCCTCGAAAGCCACAACCAGCGGACCCCACGGGACCGAAACGCCGGCGAACGCGATACGTCTGAGCGTCCGATGCGGGATCGGCAATCCAGACGACGAGGCGGGCGTGGCCGCCGCCCGAGAGATGGGAGAGAGCGAAGCGCGACAGAGCAGACCTCGGAAGGGCAGAGCCCTGCCGGGCAGGGAGTGGATAAACCGGCGCCAGGGGAACAGAGGGACCGCCATGCGCGAAGGCGTTCGCGGTCACGCCGCCCACGCGGCCGCTCGCAGTCGGATCGAGGCGCGGATGAGCGATCCACTGAGGAGCGCCTTGCGCCGGGACAGGCCGAGCCCGATACAAACGGTGCGCTCGAACAATCGGCTTCGCAAGATCGACGAGCGGAAGAGAGGCGCGGAGGTGACCGCAGAGATGACGCGCGTTCGCCCGCCGATAGAAACCGGGAGCCTGAGCGGCCTGATGGAGCGCCCGAAGGAGATTCGCAGGATCGACGAGTGGAGGAGAGGCGCAGTGGTGAGCGCAGAGATGGCGCGCCTTCGCCCGCCGATAGAAACCGGGAGCCTGAGCGGCCCGACGGAGCGCCCGAAAAGGGTCCGGCCCGAGAGGATCAGCCGGCGGATCATGGGAATCGGGATGGTGACGGCGAAGAACGGACGCCTCGAGACGACTAGTCGTCGATGTGGAAACTGAACGACTCGTCCAGCAGCCGGATGCGTTTCACCATCTCGCTGAGTCTGGTTTTCAGCTCGGGGTCCTTGGACGCCATGTATTCCGTATACAGGTCAAGGAACTGGTCCTGCAGCACTTTGAGGTTTTTGTCTACCTCGATCTTGTCAATCGACCGCTCGAGGTGGTAGACCTCACCCGTGCTGAGCCGGTCGAGGATATTGAAGTACTCACCCCGCATGTGACTTAGAATCTCAACATATCGCTCGAATCCCTTCGAGAGCTTTTCGAGCACATCCGTAATTCCGGTGGTCTTTCGGAACATCGACTGACTGTACGTGTACGCGAATTCGTAGTACGCCTTCGCCCGCCCCATGTGCGCTTCCTCGTTGTTCTTGAGGAGCGGAACGGAGGTCCCGGACTTGCCCGTGCCATTCTTGAAAATCCCGATTGAGATGAGGAGAAAGTCGGCGTTCGTCTTATAGATTGTGTATTTGAGACGGACGTCGTTTGAGTGTTTGATCTTCTGGAAGAGACTCGTGTCGTACTGCGAGATGTACTTCTTGGCGCGTTTGTGATACTCGGGCTGCATGAACGAGCACAGCAGGTTCGTCAGATACATGTTCACGTCTTCGTCGTAGAAATCCTTGTTGGACGGGTGCCCTGTCTCGATCCTGCTGTAGAGCAGGCAGTTGAGCATAAAGAAAAAGGTGGGCTCAACGTCACGGGGCTGGTTGGGGCCGAGGTTGGTGTAAACGTCAAATGGCAAAGCTGAATTTCCCCTCGCTGCGGGTGCTGCCTCCAGGTTCGAACGCCCTGAAAACTGCAATCTTTGTGCCACGAACCTGGATTCGGCGAACTAACTAACTTGTTGTAACGGTTAGTATTACGTTTTGCAAAGCGCATCTCCAACGGCGGAACCCTCCTTTTCCGCCCTATAGAAAGATAACCATTGAGCATTTTGCCGCAACCCCATGGGCGACCTTCATTCCAGTGTAATGCAATGCCTGGCAATGGATTATAGAATCCAGCCGAATCAGCGTTTTCTCACGATTTCTTCAAAAATCCCGATCCAGTAGTTGTTTATTTCGAATGAATTGGGGTATACTGGAAGGAAGGAAACTGCCGTAAATAAGATAACTTGTTGGTAAAATGGTGTTTACGGGGGTATTTGTTCCCGCCGGCCTACCTTAGGGGCCCAGGCGGGAACCCGCCGCAGGGGGTGAACAGTTGAACGTTGGATTTCTCCAGCTGAAACCAAAATTCGGTGCCGTCAAGGAGAACGTCCGGGCCGCGAAATCGCTCCTGAAGAACATGACCGATGCGACGGTCGTTTTACCCGAACTCTTCAACACCGGCTACCTCTTCCGGAGCAAAGACGAGGTCGAGAGGCTAGCCGAGTCGGTCAAGAGCAGCTACACGGTGGGCGAAATGAAAAAGGTCGCCCAACAGCAAAAACTGAACCTCGTATTCGGAATTGCCGAGAAGAAATCCCGGAAGTTCTACAACACGTCAATTCTCGTCACATCGAAGGGGAAGGTCTTCAGCTACCAGAAGGCCCACCTGTTCGACAGAGAGAAACTGTTCTTCACCGCCGGTACGGGCGCTTTCGCGGTTCACTCCGTCGACGACGGCAAGATCGGCATGATGGTCTGTTTCGACTGGTTCTTCCCCGAGGTCGCGCGGATCCTCGCTCTCAACGGCGCCAATGTGATCTGTCATCCCTCGAACCTGGTACTCCCGTGGTGCCAGGATGCCATGCGAACCCGCTCGGTCGAGAACCGGGTCTTTTCGATTACGGCGAACCGGATCGGTACCGAAAAGCGCGGCAACCTCTCGCTGACCTTCACCGGACACAGCCAGATCGTCGATCCGAAGGGCGAAGTCCTGGCAAAAGGGGGAGAGCGAAGCGAGTCGCTGAAGGTCGTCGAGATTAACCCGGCAGATGCCGACGATAAGACTGTAACTCCGAATAACGACCTTTTCAAAGATAGAAAAGTCGCTCTCTACAAGCCGCTGCTCCGAAAACCCGGATAACCACGGGAACTCTTACTCCGCGAGAAGGCACAACATGCCACCACTCGCGTGCAAACTGCACGCCCGCGATCCCCGCTCCGGCGATCGCCCGATCACTTGAATCGCCTTTAACGGCAATATCTTAACCTCCTCGACCGCTGCCAGTCGCTGGCATGGTACTTGCGAATCCCGCCCCGCGTTACGTCCGAGAAGGGACCGGACTGTACCCGATTCGAATTCATCTCAAGGAGTAGGTCGTGGATCGCAAGAAACCGCCTGTACTCACGTCGCCTTGGAAAATGGGCTTTTTTGTATGGCTGATGATGCTGGTCGTCAGTGTCGGTGTTCCCTACTTGATGCCCCGCATTATGGAAGTCACGTGGGCGTGGAGCGATTTCGCCGTGTGGAAAGAGGCGTTTACCGGCAAGGGAGCGCTGTTTGCGCTCGTTGTCCAACTGTTCCCGGTAATCGCGCTCGTGTCGATCGTGTCGATGCTTACGTACTTTCTCATCACATCAGCTGCCCGCAAGTACAAGAAGTACCTGGATTCCGGTCAGGACTACCGCAGGCTCCTCGCGACGATTCGCGAAATTGATGACATTCGGAACGAATCCAAGATCAACCGACTAAAAAATCATCCGGAACTCAGGAACTTCCTCATGAATGTGCGGGAAAACGTCGACGAAAAGATCAAGGCTGTCGAAGCGAAGGAGAAGTCTCTCGAGAAGAATGCCGACGATGTCACGAGCCTCATGCGAGAGAAGCTAGCGTCCGATTGTAAGAAGGCCATCAAGGCCCAGGAGACGGGGCTCACGCCGGACTACGACATGCCGGAGATCAAGAAACTCGTCGATGCTCTCACGAAGGGAGCGGGTGCCGAGGCGTCGGACGTGGCGGACAGGGTCGGTGAAATTGCCAGGGAGGCGAGTGACAGCAAGAAGAACGCGAAGGATATCGAATCCCAGATCAACGGGATCGCGGAGATGGCCGGCGACGGCGGCGGTGCGCAGGGGTGGCTCAACGCCCAGCGGGAGTTCAAAATCTTCGTAACCAACGTGGAACACCTGGACAAGCTCTCAGCGTCACTGGACGCCCTCACGGAGGAAACGAAGGGGGTCGCAATCAGTCAGGCACTTCTGGCGGGATCGGGCAAGGGCACGCCGGTGGACATGATTCAATTCGCAGAGGAACTGAAAGAGATCGCTGCCAAATACAGCGAAATGGCCAGGTCGTATGTGGAGCTCTCAGGCGAAATGCGGGCGGCCGTGTCGAAAATCGAGGTGGGAATGGGACAGGCCATGGCCCACCTGCAGAGCGGGACTGACACGGATCACTCGATCGGTGCAGTTGCCGCGAAGGTATCCTTATGGGTAGAGCGGGTCGTGATCCTTGTGGACAAGATCGAGAGCCTTCATCGCTCGGCACAACCGGGGCTGACGCCGGCCTCCAAAGAGTCGCCCATGGACGATATGTCCGGCCTGAATCTTGATACCCCGCGCGAATCCGCTTCGGATAGCGATGACTTCAGTTTCGAGTCGCTCGACCGCGTGTCGGTTGACCCGGCGGATTCGGCCAGAATTCAGGGATTCGAAGGGAGTGGCGGCGGCATGGGCGAGGCTACGCTGGGCTCAGGTTCGATTGCTGACGATGATATGTTTGCAGATCTCAAGAGCGACCAGCGAATCGATAGTGAAGCTGCAGCACCTGCCGCATCCGTATCGGACCCACCACAGCCACCACCCGCTCCGTCCGTGGCCGAGGAGTACGGAGCGCTTGAACTCGATAGCGATTCTCCTCCGGACTTTGGCGGCGAATTGCCGGCCGAGGACGATGGGGTCATCGACTTGTACGTGCTCGGCGCTGTCGACTACGATCCTGTGGTTCACCAGTAAGCCTTCACGGCTGAGGTACTCTGAACACATGGCAAAACAACTGGATACCCCAGGCCTCTTTCTTTCGCAGATCTCAAATCACTCGAAGGAGTTGACCGGCTTGCTTTCTACTCCCACAAACACGTCGATCAACCATGGGGTGATCGAGCGTTGTATCGTCAGCACATCGATGCTTGCCAGCAGTGCGTCTCTGATGGACCTGCCCCGTTGGGATTCGTTTCTAAAAACATTTGTAGAGCTTCTGACAACCTACCGGGACAGACGTCTCCACTGGGACGACCAACTGTCACAAGTTGTCTCCGAAATCATCGAGCGCGAAGAGCTGCTCATTGCCAGTCCGGGAGAGGACCGGTCAAAGAAGCTGAAGGATATCGTTTCGCCGACCGAAATGGAGTCGTTGCTCGGGGAGCTGAAGGAGTGTCTCCAGACGGCTCAGACTGCGACGCCATCACCGCCACCGGCAGCTCCGGAGCAGCCAGCGGTGCCCTCTGCTGCGGTGCCGGCGCAACAACTGCATCAGACCGACATCGACCCGCTCGCTGCGCTGAACGTCGATTCGGAGAGTCCGCAACCCGCAGCCCAGCCGCAGGGCGCTGCTGAGGTGCAGGCCCAGCCTGCCGATGCATCGGCGCCAAACACCGATCAACCACTCGGTAACACCGTCTTCGAACTGCAGAACCGCATGGCGTCGCTCCTTTCAGCGCTCGCGGCAGCGAACTGGGACGTCGAAAGCGGTGCCCCGACGAACATCGAGCAGATCCGCCGGGAACTCTCACTTATCGATTTTTATGCGCGTGTGATAGACGAGATCTTTCGCGATCGTATCTCTGGTAGTGCCGATATCCGCATCGGGACTCTACAACCCGTCCGAACCGCTATCGATGATTGGGTTCGCATTCTTGCCGCCAGAACGGGTCGGACCGTTAGCGTGAATTTTGTCGGCGACGCGGATTCAATCGACGCGCAGGTATTCTCCCCGGTGGCGTCTGTGCTACGACGAATGATCGAAGACATTTTTGCCCGCTGCGACGACGAATCGCTTCGCATCGAAATCAGCGTCGAAAAACGCCGCGGAAGTTTGTACTGGGCAATACGTGACAACGGCAGCAACTTTTTGACCGATTCGCGGGTCGATCCTGACGAGTACCTCGCCTTCTATCCGGGATTGATTGAGGGCAGGAAACACATTGATGCTCTTCACGGCCTGCTGTGGGTCGAGCCGGGGGAAAACCAACGGTCCCGGTTCGCCTTTTCCATGTCGGCGTCTGCCGAGGGTGGACCATTCGTAATCTGGGGCGAGGGAGACCAGCGTTTTGCCGTTCGGTCGAGCCAGATTTCAGAAGTCCTGGAGGCCGGTTCGTGCGAACTGCAGAGCGATTCAAAAGGCGACTGTATCAACCGGGAAGGACAACGTGTCCCTGTCGTGCGCCTGGGTCACCTCTACGACGAGGCGCCAATGGAAGGAAACAAGATCGCGATCGTTGGAGCACTCGAGAAGCGCATCGCGTTCTACGTGGATGATGAAGGCACGTTTGAAAACGGGCTGTGGATGAAGAACGCAATCTCGAAATGGCGTGACCTCAAGCGCGGCGCGGTCGAGGTACTCGGAGAGAAGCTCCCCCTGTTGCAACCGCATGAACTTTTCCAGCGGCTTCTGTTCATTCAGGACGGCACGGTGGACAGGGATGTTTCCGGCGGGCGTTCAACTGATGAACACGATCTTTCCCAAACTCAGGCAAGTATGGAGA
>JAPUJU010000057.1 GCA_027296025.1 bacterium | reverse complement strand
ATCCTTTTCGGAATCGTCTACCTGTGGCTCGGGGACGTCGGCCTCGGGCTCCTCCTGCTGACGACGCTGGTGAGCGTCAGCCTCACATCCGCGCTGATGGGGACCGTGATCCCTCTCGTTCTCAATCGCACCAGAATCGATCCCGCCATCGCAACCGGTCCTTTCATTACCGTGTTAAGTGATATCATCGGTCTGGTCATATATCTCGCGTATGCGACCTTCTATCTTGCATGAGGCTGGGAGGGCCCCTTGAATGCTGCGAAAAGACGAGGGAATCCTGTTGAAGAGTGCCCGGCAGGGGGAGACGAGCCGCGTGGTAACCTTTCTCGGGCGCGAGAGCGGGAAGATCCGTCTCCTCGCCAAAGGGGCGCTCGGTCACAAGAGCCCGTTTCGAGGATTGCTCGAGCCGGGGAACCTCATAGAGGCGGTGTACTACTATCGTAACGGGCGGTCGCAGTTTTTTCTACGCGAGGTGCACGTGCGAAACGGGATTCGCGCGGACCGCGAGCCGCTGGAGAGTGTCGCGTCGTCGCTCGCAATTCTGGAACTGCTCGATCAGACAAGTTACTGGGGGAGTCCCGACGAGCACATCATCGATCTCGTCGGGGAGTATTTCGGCGCTGCGCGGAACGGTGATCCGTTGTTCATTTTCCTCGCGTTTGGTTTCAAGTTGCTCGAAGTGTTCGGAACGATGCCGGAACTGTTTGCCTGCAGTGTCTGCGAGAAGCCGCTCACGAGCGGATATTTTCATCCGGCCGAAGGCGTGAGCGCGTGCACGTCTCACAGCGTCGGTACCGGAAAGCGTATTCGACTCTCGGCCGACCTGCTCGAGTTACTCGAACGAATGGCGGAAACACCGCTGCGTGATCTGACGTCCGGGACGGTGGATCGCGACTTGAGAAAACGCTTGGGCAGGGTATTGCACTGGACCTATACTTTTCACGTTCACGGTTACACCCTGCCTGAAGCGCTGAAATTGATTCCAGTTCAAAAGCATCACTAACCGGGGGTTGGTTACAAACATGCCGGTTCGAAAAGGTCCGACGTATCAGGAGCTCCTGTTCATGCTGCAGACATTCTGGATGAAGCAGGGCTGCTTGATCCTGCAACCGTACAACTCCGAAGTCGGCGCGGGCACGCTGAACCCCGCGACGTTTCTTCGCGTACTGGGTCCGGAACCGTGGAGCTGCGCATACGTCGAACCATCAAAGCGCCCTAAGGACGGACGCTACGGTGACAACCCGAATCGCGTGCAGCAGTTTCTGCAATACCAGGTCATCCTGAAGCCGCCGCCCGACGATGTCGTTCGGCGTTACATCGAAAGTCTCGAATACATCGGGATCGATCCGAAGAAACACGACATCCGACTGGTCGAAGACGACTGGGAGGCGCCGACGCTCGGCGCGTCCGGGTTGGGGTGGGAAGTGTGGCTCGACGGAATGGAGATCACACAGTTCACGTACTTTCAACAGGCGGGTTCGCTTGAGTTGAATCCGGCGACTGCGGAACTTACCTATGGCTTGTTGAGAATCTGCCTGTACCTTCAGAAGGTTGACTCGGTCATGGAGATCGAATGGGGTTGTGGCATCACCTGGGCGGAGGTGAACCGCCAGGCCGAGCGCGAATTTTCTGCGTTTCATTTCGAGGCGGCGAACACGGAGTTTCATTTCGATCTATTTAAATCGTACGAAAAGGAAGTGCACGAAATGCTGGAAAGAGATCTCGTGCTGCCGGCGTACGATTACGTGATCAAGCTCTCCCACGTTTTTAATGTGCTGGATGCGCGAGGTGCGATCAGCGTGACGGAACGCACCGGTTACATCGGGCGTATCCGCGCCCTCGCACGAAAGGTGGCACTCAAGTATCTCGAGTCGCGTGAAGCACTGGGATACCCGTTGCTCAAAAGGGCGAAGTCGGCGTGAGCGACTTTCTCCTCGAACTCGGTTGTGAAAACCTTCCGCCGCACGCGATACGGTCGGCGTTCGAACAGTTGCGGCGCGATGCGGCGACACAGCTCGATGCGTTACGTCTCCCGTACGAGAGGATCTACACGACCGGCTCTGCGCGGCGACTCGTATTGATCGTGCACGGTCTCGCCGACGTACAATCGGCGCAATCGGAAACGGTGACCGGTCCTCCGGTCGACCGCGCCTTCGATGAGGCGGGCAGGCCGACCCGGGCCGCTGAAGGTTTTGCGAGGTCGCGCGGTTTCGATCCGGCGAAACTGAAGACCGTTGAGACCGAGCGCGGAGAGTTCGTAGGCTTCACACGTACGCTGAAGCGCCGGCGTGCGTCGATTCTCTTGAAGGACCTCGTGCCGGAACTGGTCGCGGGTCTGAGATGGCCGAAACTCATGCACTGGCAGCCCGCCTCGCCGGAAACGGCGCGGTCGGGAGGGAAAAACGACGGGTTTCGATTTGCGCGCCCCATTCGATGGGTCGTTTGCATGCTCGGCTCGACGGTGCTCCGGTTTTCGATGGCCGGTGTGCGTACGGGCAACAGGTCGTACACGACCCCGTGGATCCACACGAAGCCCGTCACGATTCGTTCGCCGAAGACGTACATGAGCTCGATGAAAAGGGCCGGGATCATCGTCGACCATGAAGACCGCGCACGCAGGATCGAGTCGCTCGCAAAACAGGTGGCAAAACGCGCCGGCCTTCAACTGATCGAGGACCCCGGGCTGGTCGATGAACTGACCTTCATGCTCGAGAGCCCCAGCGCCCTGATCGGCGAGTTTGACAAACGCTACCTGAAACTTCCGCAAGAAGTCGTCGTCACCGCGATGAAATCCCACCAGCGGTATCTTGCTTTTCGCAGGCGGGGCAAACTCGTGCCACGGTTCCTCACCTTAACCGAGGGTAAGGTCGGATCACCCGCAACGGTACGCCACGGAAACGAGATGGTTCTGAGGGCGCGCCTCGAAGACGCGACGTTCTACTGGGAGGAAGACAACAGAACGGGAATGGACGGGCTCGCTGAAAGGCTTAAGAAGATCGTCTTCATCGAAAAGCTCGGCACACTCGCGGACAAATCCACCCGAGTATCGAAACTCGCACAGGTCGCGCTCGAGATGTCCGGCGCCGACGCGGTCGACAAACAGCAGGTGAATCGCGCAAGTCATATCGCAAAGGCCGATCTGGCGAGCGAGATGATCAAGGACGGGAAGGAGTTCACGCTTCTTCAGGGTCTGATCGGGAGCTGCTACGCGAGCGAGAGCGGTGAGGATCCGGAAATCGTTACGGCGATACGCGAACAATACATGCCCCGCTCAGCCGGCGACGGCCTGCCGACCACCGAACTGGGGACGGCCTTGAGCATCGCCGATCGGATGGACACGATCACGGGGTGCTTTCTCGCCGCCCTCGCGCCGACGGGATCGCAGGATCCGTACGCACTTCGCCGGAAGGCGAACGGGCTGCTCCGGCTCCTCGAGGCGAGGCCGGGAGTGTCGATCCAGCGCCTCCTCGAGGCGGCTCTCAACGGCTACATTGATGGCGGCCTCTCGAGCGCCGGCCACAGGTCCGATGCCTTTGACCGCCTGATCGGTTTCTTCCAGTCGCGGATGGAGCTGTACCTGAAGGATAGGGGAATCGACTACGATATTGTGAGCGCCGTCACTGCTGTCGCCTGGGAGAATCCCGGCATCGCGTGGAAGAGAGCGAACGTGATTCAGTCCCTTCGTGGCGAGGATGCCTTCGAGCTTCTCGTCACCGGTGCCAAACGCGTGAGTAATATTCTCGATAACTCGATGAAACGGTTCGGATTGGAATGGTCGGAGCTCGAGGCGGCCTTCCTGGGCAGCGGTGAACTCGCCCCCGGAGTCCGAATCGACCCGGGTGGCTTCGAGGAAGCGTCGGAAAAGGCGCTGTATCAAGAGATTCGGTCGGCCGTCCCGACACTCAGGGAGCGCGATTCTGCCCGGGACGAGAAGGCGATCCTCTCGGCACTTTCCGGCCTCGGCCCCGCCATCGACCGGTTTTTTGACGATGTTCTCGTCAATTCCCCCGACGCGGACGTCCGTCTTCGACGTCACCACTTCCTTGCCGGCGTGTTTGCGATATTCGCGAAATATGCCGATTTATCTCACATTGTCGAGTCCGGGTCGCAGCCCCCTGAATAGCCGCTTGTCCTCAGTTCAAGTGGGTTTCGGAGGTTGACACCGCGCGAGAAGATGTGGTACACTCTCCGACGGACTAGGGGCAAAGGGTTATGGTTTGCGGTAGAGAACCGCAAATCCTCGTAAATATAGTCCCGCGCACATTAGTGCGTGAATAAGCCGACCACCGTTGGTGTTAACCTCTTACTCGACATTTGATGGTTCAACGACGGTTTCTAATTGGCTTAACCCTGAAGCGTAGATGATTCGAGGAGGTGAAGCGTCGCCGTTTCAGGAAGGGTGAGAAAGCAACTTTGCCCCTGCATCTAAATTGTTTAAGGTTTTCGCGTATTCACTTTCCTTCTCAGCAACGATGGGGGAATACGATGAAGAAAACTCTAATCATTTCCTTGTGTGTCGCCTTCGCGATGACATCGCTCGTAGCGGTGTCGTTTGCAAAGGACGTCCCAGGGAAGAGATTGGCCGATGTGGATTTCGAGTCGACGCCAATGAGGGCGGATCTTTCAGATCTTCCTGAAGCGCAGCGCGCGCTGGCCCGACCGAATCTCTCGTCGGCGGCTGCCGATACGTTCCACCTCGCGTGGTATTCGTTCGATAGCGGTCCGAGCCCGGATAGACAGGGTTGGGTCGGCGTCGATCTTACGTCGCAGATCGACACGTTCTTTCACGTGGCGGATGCGAGCGAAATGAACGGTGGTACCTTTGGCAACCTGTTAGTACTTGAAGGA
>JAPUJU010000056.1 GCA_027296025.1 bacterium | reverse complement strand
GTTCCCGCTATCGCCACCGCCCGTCAAGTACGACTCGCAGTGACGCGCTCGATTCCATTGTCAGGCGGTTCAATCGGCGAGTTAGCCGGCGCTGTCCCGGCTTGCCCACCAGCGTTTCAAGGAACGTTGGGACTCTAACGTTGCCGAAGCCGCAGTCCTGCCGCTTTTTTGCTTTTTCTTACTACCTCGGGTAGCTTCGGTGCCGTCTGCTCCAACTCATTGTTGGGCGGCACCCTCAGCAGGATCGCTCGGCGCAGCTTCGTTCGTGTCTTTCTGAAGAACGTCCCAGGGACGAAATCGACCCGACCTCAAATGCTTCGGCCCATGAAGGGCATCCCAAGTCGCGCGCCGAGCGGCCTCAAGCATAATTTCGAGCTTGCGCTCAGCGTCAGTTACTTTCGTCGTGGTCGACAAGGCGGAGTCCTCGTTCATCGCTGAGCCAATGATACCACTCGTCTACAAGTGGTTTATACACTTCCTGGAAAAGTAGCAAGCCTCTTTCAAACCGCCGACGTACATCAGCTTCCGGAACATTGTGTCCGCCAGCAGCGACCCGCCCGGCAACTCTCTGAACGGCGTAGTCGGCTGATGGAAGCTCTATGAAATGAAGAGACCTGTGATAACCAAGACCACCCCACGTGCGCAACCGCTTGACGTACATTCGAGATGACAGCGTTATCTCGATCGCGATGCTCCGGCGACGCTGCTCCAAATCGGACAGGCGTCGCAAGAATTCCCGTCCCGCCGCGACCCGGTGAGCAAATGCGACGTCTTCACGCTGAATCTCGTCAGAGTTTAGGAACTCGGCATCGGGATATTCAACGGGCAAGAACTGTCGCGCGAACGTCGTTTTCCCCGATCCATTTGCCCCCGCTATGAGGATCGCATCGAGCGACATCTAGTAGCCTTGTTCTCTGCGTTCGTCCGCCCAACAGGTGGATGAGCGGCGTGGCCAATGGTCAACAAAGCACGGTCCATCCCGAAGACTCCGCAGCTTCTTCCAAGCTCAATTGCTACCGAAGAGTAAGGCCACGTCCGCTCGATCCACAAGTTAGGCCGGTCCCTCCAACAGAGGCACGTTCACATGCGGCCCAGTTGCTGTTGTAATTCCATAAAATCAGCGACAACCCGTTCTTCAATTAGGCAGCGGCTTTTTTAAGCTTCAACGCCGCTCGGGATGATGTTTACATTCAGTCGAAACATATTCGTCGGGTCGTACTTACTCTTGAGGGCTACGAGTCGATCGTAGTTCACGCCGTAGGCTTCACGCACCCGGTGTTCGCCCTCCTCCACAGTGTCCTCCACGGCGTTGAGGCTCACACCCGGTTCGAAGAACGGCTGTATCGCGTCCCAGGAGTCTCGTGTCCAGCGGATGATCTTCTCGGAATCATCTGGGTCGTCCGTCCCGGATTGGACGCCGCAAATGTAGTGATAATAGCGATGCGGAAACGCCGTTTCGCTTTCACCCACCCGGATGGCAGCACCATGCATGTACTGCATGAGGTAGATGGACGAGACAGCGGTCGGGAAGTGCTGGGCGCAGGCCACGAGGGTTTCAATCGCGGAGTCGCTCAGGTCGCGCAGGTTGCTCGCTTTGTGATAATAGAGACGACCCGGCGGCCAAATCTCATCAAACATGCTCTGCATCTCCACGTAGGACTGCTCTGCGATCATATCGGCTATTGGGGAAGAAAACGTCCTGAGCGGCTTCAACACTTTTTCGCCTTCGTCGGGGGGCCCGGAGTAGCACGCCACCATCCCCACAGCGGGACTCCCGTCGGGCGTCGTCATCAACAGCCCCACGGTCCCTACCTCATCAGGCGCCGTGCTCGAAAACTCGTGGAAGAAGGGCAGAACTTCCTTGGCCTTGCTCAGAGGATGAATCACCATCCCGCCCAACACCGGCCCCACAGGATGCAGCTGATACTCAAAAGATGTGACTACGCCGAGATTGGCCCCGGCACCACGCAGCCCCCAGAAGAGATCTTCGTTCTGCTCGGGGCTCGCGGTGAGGGTTTGCCCGCCTGCGGTCACCACCTCGGCCGAGAGCACGTTGTCGCATGCCAGCCCAAACTTGCCAGACAACCAGCCACCGCCGCCGCCGAGAGTCAGGCCTGCGATTCCGGTGTCGGTATTGATCCCAAGTGTTGTCGCCAGGCCGAACTTCTGCGTTTCGCGATCGAGCTCTCCGAGTCGCAACCCGGCCTGTGCGCGCACCGTCCGTTTCTCGCTATCCACCCGAATGTCCTTCATTGGAGACAGGTCAATCATGAGACCGCCGTCGCAAACGGCCTTGCCTGCGTAGTTGTGTCCTCCCCCTCGCACAGACACTAATAGCTCGTTGTCTCTTGCGAAGTTCACGCAGGCCACGACATCGTCTGTGCCAGTGCAGCGGGCAATAAGGCCGGGGTACTTATCGATCATGCCGTTCCAGACTGTTCGGGCATCGTCGTACCCCGGATCGGCAGGACGAAGGACTTCGCCGTTAAACTTCCCAGTGAAGTGCTCGACTTCCGCGTTCGGAACGATCCGCTCATCGCCATGAGCGTCAACAATTTTCAGGTCTGTCATAAGAAACCCTCCTTTTTACGTGTGCAAAGCACTCGACCGGTTACGGCGTTCCACAAGACGGCCGAACGTTGAATTGAGCGGCGGCACAACGAACGCGTTGCCGAAGCCGCCACCGTTTCAGGGTATCTCATGCGTCCACCGAAGGCACTGTGCCGTCCGCCCGAATTCAGTGTTAGACGTCCGACCCAGCTATTTGCAACCGCCGGAAAAAACAGGGCGCGAGCGAGAAGATGGCGGGCGGCGCCTCGGGCGGGCGGAGGGAGGACAGCGGCAGGCTCAAATAGAATAGGGCCCTCAAAGCACGCCGGCCACAAAGGGATCAGAAGATCACAGCTTTCCGATCACCGCGAGTGTCCCCGAAGTGTCCCCACGCCTCAAGCGAAGTCGCAAAACCTCCGATAAACCTGGTGGCGATAATCCCTAGGGATCGCCTGCGACCAGTTCTCGGCCAGGGTTTCCGACGTGTAGAAGGAGACCCACATGGTCGTTGAAACTCCTTCTTTGGAGGAGGGTTACGGCGATGAAGGGAAAGTCTGTGAATACCAGAACGCTGACCGTGATACGCGTG
>JAPUJU010000055.1 GCA_027296025.1 bacterium | reverse complement strand
CCTCTACCACATGGGACTCGACGTATACCCTACGCAAGTCCTCAAAATCGTGGATTTCGGGGATGCCAACTGTCCTCCGAGCTCACTCGAACTGAGCCACGAGGCTGTTCGGCTCAAAGTAATGCAAGCGCTCCAGGCGGGGGCAATCCCCGCGGTGCTTGGAGGAGATCACTCGATAACCCTGCCCAGCGCGACCGCCGTCGCCCAACGACATGGCTTTGGCAGGGTAGGCATGGTGCACTTCGATGCCCACGCCGACACCGGAAACTCCATGTACGGAGGAGTGCTGATCGCGCACGGAAGCCCTATGCGACGCCTGATCGACAGCGGTGCGATTCCCGCAAAAAACTTCGTCCAGATAGGCCTGCGAGGATACTGGCCAGACCGCGCCCTCTTTGATTGGATGCGTCAGCAGGGCATGAGGTGGCATCAGATGTCGGAAATCGAGACTCGCGGGTTCGACGCCGTGCTGGAAGACTCCATAAACGAAGCGCTCGACGGCCCCGAAGTCATTTACCTCTCGGTAGATATCGACGTTCTGGACCCCGCCTTTGCACCGGCAACCGGCACCCCGGAGCCAGGAGGAATCACATCGGCCCAACTCCTGCGCGCCGTACGCAACATCGTGTCCAAAGTTCAACTGGTGGGGATGGACGTAGTCGAGGTGTCGCCGCCTTACGACGGCCCCGGAGCCATCACCGCCGAGGTAGCACACCGCGTCGTGCTCGAAGCGATAAGCGCACTGGCGTGGAAGCGTTCACAATCCTGAAAACAGGCGAACATATGAGTTGAAAAACCCTTGCGGAAATGCGCCTAAAATGTTAAAATATATACAGAATATACCTTGAACATTTCCACATATTTTTATCCACTAAGAACCGGTAGCTTTACTCTCGCCACGAGAACGCTCGGCCATGTCTTTGAACCCGAGGTAATCTCTTGAATTGCGGCTCCGGTTGGCGGTGTTGATGAAACAATATTCGAGATACCTTCGTCCGTTCGCGTGTGCCGAGGAAGTAAACAAACCGGCTTCGTGCGCGACCTATCAGGCCGATTACTCGCCACTGGCAGAAAACACCTAACGCTGATCGCCCCGGAATTGGGTCTGGAACGCCAAAGCCAGCATCCCGACCAAAAATTCGGTGCATCAGCACAGGTCACGGCGCTTTGTAGATTTTAGGAGAACATAATGGCGGAAGACCGACGTGGAGCAGACTCTGACGATTTGTACACCGCAGATGATATTCAGGTTCTGGGAGGGATGGAAGCCGTCCGGCGTCGTCCGGGCATGTACATCGGCAGCACCGACCAGCGAGGTCTGCACCACCTGATTTACGAGATCGTCGACAACAGCGTCGATGAGTTTATGGCGGGGTACTGCTCAAACGTAGACATTCATATCCTCGAAGACGGCACCGTGCGCGTGGAAGACGACGGGCGCGGCATTCCCGTCGATGTACACCCCGCAACCGGAGTGACAGCCGTCGAAACCGTCATGACGACCCTGCACGCCGGAGGAAAGTTCGGCGGCAAGGCGTACGCCGTGGCCGGAGGACTTCATGGCGTCGGGGCCTCCGTGGTCAACGCGTTGTCTTCCAGACTGATCGTAGAAGTCTATCGCGATGGAAACGTGTACAGGCAGGAATTCTCTCGGGGCGAACACACCTCCGAACTCGTTTCGACGCAACTCGAACCAGCCCTCGAAAACAAAACGGGCACCACGATCACGTTCCTTCCCGATATCGATATCTTCGGCGAATTCATGTACGACTTCGGCGTGCTGTCGCAGCGCTTCAGGGAGATGGCTTACCTTAACAAGAAACTCGAAATCCGGTTTCGCAGCGACTGGCATGGTCACGAGAACATGTGGCCGCAAAACGAAGTGACGTATTACTTCGAGGGTGGCATTGCCAGCTTTGTGCGTGGTCTCAATCAGAACCGGGAGACCGTCCATAAAGACCCTATCTACATAGAAAAACAGGTCGACGGTACAATCGTCGAGGCGGCGCTACAGTATAACGACAGCTTCACAGAGTTCGTTTACTCATTCGCGAACTGCATCAACACCGTGGACGGGGGAAGCCACGTTACCGGTTTCAGAAGCGCTCTAACCCGCATTCTCAACGACTACGGTCGCAAGCAAAAGATAATCAAGGACAACGAGGCAAACCTCGCGGGCGAAGACACCCGCGAAGGACTGACCGCCGTAATAAGCGTAAAGCTCACCGACCCCCAGTTCGAGGGACAGACGAAAACCAAGCTCGGAAACCCCGAAATCAGAACACAGGTCGAATCGGTGTTGGCCGAGGCGCTACAGGTTTACCTCGAAGACCATCCGCAGGACGCTCGCCGTATCATCGAGAAGAACCTGACAGCCCAAAGGGCCCGCGATGCGGCGCGCAAGGCACGCGACCTGATTATCCGCAAAAACGCGATGGACGGAGGCGGTCTGCCCGGCAAGCTTGCCGACTGCTCGGAAAAAAACCCCGAGCTATGCGAGGTCTACCTCGTCGAAGGCGACTCCGCCGGTGGCACCGCCAAAATGGGACGCGACAGGGCGACACAGGCGATTTTGCCTCATTGGGGAAAGATCCTCAACGTTGAAAAGGCGAGGGCCGACAAAATGCTGGCCCACGAAGCTATTCGCGCCATGATCACCGCGATTGGTGCCGGAGTCGATGACGATTTCAACCTGTCGAAGCTGCGCTACCACCGCATTATAATCATGACCGACGCCGACGTGGACGGTTCGCATATTCGCACGCTGTTGCTCACGTTCTTCTTCCGGCATATGCAAGAACTGATCACGC